>NZ_JBYSWV010000070.1:0-16378 GCF_058781555.1 Brevibacillus sp. FW306-2-1A-C05A | reverse complement strand
TTTTTGGTTGTGTAGCTGAAAATGTCATTCAGAATACTTTGACAAATTACGAACGCATTTTTTATGCAACGCTAGTGGTTTTGTATATAAAACAAAAAACGATTTAAACCAGAAAAATCAGGAGAATGATATTATCCCCTTTAGGTAGACGGTGAAAAAAGACCAAGTTAACGAGCTTGGATGATACACTGATACTTGGAGGGGATTTTCTTTGGCTAAAAAGGGGCAGTCATTTGTGAAGTATTCAGAGGAGACAAAACAAAGAGCCGTTGATTTATATGAAAAGGGTGGACGAAGTTATCAAGCTGTGGCGGATGCTCTGGGAATACGCAGTTCTAGTCAGGTAAAGAGCTGGGTAAAGAAATGCCGCAACCACGAAACACTGCAGGATCAGCGGGGCAAACAAGCAGCTTCCCATCCTTTTATTGGACGGCCCCGCACCAGGTTTTCCAGCGTGGAGGAAGAACGGGATTATTTGAAAGCGCAGGTCGCGTTTCTAAAAAAGCGCAATCCCAATCTATTCGGGGAGGGATCATTCCGAAAATAAATCGCTTTGACATCCTTTCTTCGTTAAAGGACATGTACCCCATTACTTGGTTGGTGGAGATCGCCCAAGTATCGCGGGCAGGTTATTACAGATTTTCCGAACGAGAAAGCCCGCTACGGTGCGATAGCACCCCCTTTAGGGGCGGGATGAGAGTGAGTAGCGAATGGCTGCACCCGTGAGTTGTGCCCGGCCCTGGGGCTGGGCTTTCTTCTTTTCCACCCGAAAGGAGGCAAACGATGACCGCCTATTTCCTGAAAAGACTGCTGTACATGGCGCTGAGCCTCTTCGGCGCATCCGTTCTGATCTTTCTTTTGTACGCCATGACGCCCGGCGACTTCGTCGATACGAACCCGAAGCTGACGGCGGAGCGCAAGCTGGAGCTGAAGGCGATGTACGGACTGGATAAGCCTGTCGGGGAGCGGTATGTCATCTGGATGAAAAACGCTTTGCGCGGCGACTTCGGCTACTCCCTGCAATACCAGCAGCCGGTGATGTCGCTTTTGAACGACTACATCTGGAACTCGTTTTTGCTCGCCATCACCTCTACGTTTTTCACCTGGCTCATCGCCATTTCCATCGGGGTGCTGTCTGCGGCAAAGCAGCATTCGTGGTTCGATGCGCTCGTGACGATCGGGGTGTTTGCCGCGATGTCGCTGCCTGTCTTTTTCGTCGGCTTGCTGTTCATCAAATTGTTCGCGGTCGATGCCAAGCTGTTTCCTGCGGGCGGGATGATGCAGATCGGCAGTAAGGAGACGGGGCTTGCTTACGCATGGGACGTCATTCGCCACATGTTTTTGCCTGTGGCTGTCCTGACGCTGTTGAGCGTAGGGGCGCTGACCCGCTATTTCCGTACGAACATGCTCGAGGTCATCCAGCAAGACTTCGTGCGCACAGCCAGGGCCAAAGGGCTGAAAGAAAAAGTCGTCCTGCACAAGCACGCCCTGCGCAATGCGCTTTTGCCAGCGATTACGCTGCTCGGCTTTGAGCTGCCGGCGCTTTTTGGCGGCGCGATCATCACGGAAAAAATTTTCAACTGGCCCGGTGTCGGACAGTTGTACATGCAGGCGTTTTCGGTGCGGGACTACCCGCTGTTGATGGGCTTCACGATGTTTTTGGCGATTCTCACCGTCGTGGGCAACCTGTCCGCCGATCTGCTGTACAGAGTGGCTGACCCGCGCGTCCGGCTGAAGTGAGGGAGGAAACGAGATGGCGACAGTAGCGAGGGAAGCAGCGGAGCTGGCGAGAGACGGGCGGACTGCCTCCCGCCGATCCTCCTTGTGGCGCGAGGCGTTTTCGCGGCTGAAAAAGAAGCGTTTGGCGATGGGCGGACTCGTGTTTTTGCTGGTGATGGCCGCAGTTTGTTTGATCGGGCCGTTTTTTTCGCCCTACGCCAGCGGCAGCGTGAACACGGCGAGCATCAACAAGCCGCCAAGCCTCGCGCATTGGCTCGGGACGGACAATTTGGGGCGGGACATTTTGACGCGGATGATGCAGGCGGGTCGCATCTCGCTGACGGTCGGGATCGCCTCGATGGTGCTGTCCGTCACGATCGGGACGGTGCTCGGGGCGCTCGCAGGCTTTTACCGTGGTTGGGTCGACCAGTTGATTATGCGGCTGGCGGATGTGTTGATGACCATTCCCGGCTTGCCGCTGCTTTTCATCATGGGCGCGGTGCTCTCCGAGTGGAAAATCCCGACTGATTACCGCATCTACATCGTGATGGTCATGCTCAGCCTGATCGGCTGGCCGGGCTTGGCGCGGCTGGTGCGCAGCCAGATGCTGACGCTGCGCGAGAGCGAGTTCATGCAGGCGGCAGAGGTGCTCGGCCTGCGGGATCGGCGCAAGCTGTTTCACCATTTGCTGCCCAATCTGATGCCGCTGCTCATCGTCGTGGCGACCTTGAACGTCGGGGGAGCGATCCTGAGCGAATCGGTGCTCTCCTATTTCGGGCTGGGCGTCGTCCCGCCGACACCGACGTGGGGCAACATGATGGACGCGGCGAACTCCCTGATTGATTTTCAAAAGCGGCCGTGGCTGTGGGTACCGCCGGGCGTCGCCATTTTTGCCACCGTGATTTCGATCAATTTGCTCGGGGACGGACTGCGAGACGCACTGGACCCGAAGCAGAAGGGCAGGTGAGCCGGGCGTGAACAAGCTGGTGGACATTCGCAAGCTGAGTACGCATTTCAAGTCGGAGCTGGGCGTGGTCAAGGCGGTAGACGGCCTCGACTTGCGCGTGCAGCCTGGCGAGACGGTGTGCATCGTCGGCGAGTCGGGCTGCGGCAAGAGCGCTGCGGCCATGTCGCTGATGGGGCTGATCTCGGAGGCGGCGGGAAAAATCGTCGGCGGAGAAGTGTGGTTCGCGGGCCGCGACTTGCGCAAGGTGAGCAAGGAGGAACTGCGCAAACTGCGCGGCAACGAACTGGCGATGATTTTTCAGGAGCCGATGTCGTCGCTCAATCCGGTGTTGACGATCGGCGAGCAAATCATGGAGCCGCTGATCGAGCACAAGCGGCTGCGCAAAAAAGAAGCGCTGGCAAAAGCGATCGAGCTGATCGAGCTGGTCGGCATTCCCCGCGCCAGGGAGATCGCCAAAGCGTACCCGCACGAGCTGAGCGGCGGGATGCTGCAACGGATCATGATCGCGATTGCGATTTCCTGCCATCCGCGCCTGTTGATTGCCGACGAGCCGACGACCGCGCTCGATGTGACGATCCAGGCGCAAATTCTCGATCTCTTGCGCAAGATCAAGCAAGAGTCAGGCACGGCGATCCTGCTGATTACGCACGATCTGGGTGTGGTCGCAGAAATGGCCGATCACGTGGTGGTCATGTACGCCGGAAAAGTGGTCGAGGAAGCGCCCGTCGAAGCGCTGTTCGAATCGCCGCTGCACCCGTACACGCAAGGCTTGCTTCGCTCGAAGCCCGTGCTGAACCAGCGGCAGGCCAAGCTGTACTCGATCCCCGGCCAGGTGCCGCATCCGGCGACGCTCGGCGAGTCCTGCTACTTCCACGACCGCTGCGCGCATTGCCTGGACAAGTGCCGGGTGCAACATCCGCCGCTGCGCGAGCTGGGCGACGGGAGGAAGGTAGCCTGCTGGCTGCACGAGGAGGAATTTGGCTATGACCGGTAATCTGGTGGAAGTGCATCGGCTGAAAAAATATTACCCGATCACAGGCGGGCTGTTGGGGCGGACGGTCGGCCACGTCAAGGCAGTGGACGACGTCAGCTTTTCGATCAAAAAAGGCGAGACGTTCGGGCTGGTCGGCGAGTCCGGCAGCGGAAAAAGCACGACCGGGCGCACGATTTTGCGGCTGCTGGAAAAGACGGCAGGCGAGGTGCGCTTTCAAGGAATCGACGTGCACGCCCTGTCCAAAGCGGAACTGCGCGCCCTGCGCCCGCGCATGCAGTTTATTTTCCAGGACCCGTACAGCTCGCTCAATCCGCGCATTCGCATCGGGGAGGCGCTGGGCGAGGCGCTTCTGGACCACGGGCTTGCCGCGCCCGCCGAGGCGAGAGAGCGGGTGCTTGCCGTCATGGAGCTGTGCGGGCTTGCGCCTTATCACATCGACCGCTACCCGCATGAGTTTTCCGGCGGTCAGCGCCAGCGGATCGGGATTGCGCGCGCGATCATCCTCAACCCGGATTTCATCGTGGCAGACGAGCCGGTTTCAGCCCTGGACGTGTCGATTCAGGCGCAAATTATCAATCTGTTTGCGGAGTTGCAGGAGCAGCGGCAGTTGACGTATTTGTTCATTTCCCACGACTTGAGCGTCGTCGAGCATTTGTGCTCGCGGATTGGCGTCATGTACCTCGGCTCATTGGTGGAGCTGTCCTCCCGCGACGAGCTGTTTGCCGAGCCGCTTCATCCGTACACGAAGGCGCTCTTGTCGTCCGTTCCGCTACCGATTCCGCGGCACAAGCGCGAGCGGATCGTTTTGCAGGGAGACATGCCAAGCCCTGCCAATCCGCCCGCAGGCTGCAAGTTCCACACGCGCTGCCCGTACGCGATGGAGCTGTGCAGCGAGCAGGCCCCGGCTTTTCGCGAAGTAAGCCGGGACAGATTCGTCGCCTGCCATCTGGTCTAGCTGCTGCGAAAAAGGGAGAGTAGAGGCATTGACCGAGAGAGAAAGTATATGATAAACTCGTTATAAATCAAAGTAAGTATATCGGTTTTTGTTAAATAGCTGATCGGACTACCGAAGGCTCCCGTGCAGACAACCAGCATGTCTTGTTCATCGGGAGTCTTTCTGCTATCAACCGGAAAAGAGGTGAAGTACCAAAGCAACCGCACAGCGTGGAAATGCAATGGACATACATGAACGCCAGCGATACCGGATTTGCGCAGCCTCTCGAAGCCCCGTGCTCTCATTGACAAAAAAGGGGACCGAGGGGTATCATTAGGAAACAAAACATACTAAATAGGTAGGAATAATATACATTGATTTTTTTCGCCAAAAACAGGGAGGAGTGACCATATGGCAAAGAAAGAGAATGCCCTGGATGAACGGTTGTGGGAGAGAATCGCGCGTGCGTTGGACAGCTTGGAATACGGCTCCATTCACATCGTGGTTCACGACTCGCAGGTGGTCCAGATCGAGCGGACCGAAAAATACAGGCTCCCTGCTGAAAAGGCGGAGACGAAGTACAATCAGGCACGAACAGGCAGATAGCAGGCGGAGCAAACAGGCCCAGCGCACGACAGATTGATACTGACGGGAGAATAGAGAGGAGGAGCTTTGTTATGGCAGGCGTTCTTGTAGTAGGTGGAGATCGGGTAGGGGAAATCGAGAGCTTGTTGCAGGATAAAGGGTTTCGCAATGTGTATCACGTTTCCGGACGAAAAAAATCGGACGTAAAGGCGACGATTCCTGCCGATACGGAGCTGGTTCTCGTCTTTATCAACTTCGTCAGCCACAGTCTCAGCAAAAACATCAAGAAGCTGGCGAAGCAAAAGCACGTCCCGATCGTCTTTTGCAGACGGTCGTGTGACGCGGTTTCCATGCACCAGCCAGCGATCAGCTAACCCCTGTCTACCGGACAATTCCATATTCGCGCGTGAATAGAAGTATTCAAGACTGAATACTTCTTTTTTGCGTAATCGGAAAACGAAAAAATGGGCAGCCTGATCGTGTGGGCCGCGTTTTTTCCCAGGGAAGACAGGCGGAAATTTTTGCCGGAACTGCCCAAAGCAAAAAGTATTCAGCGTTGAATACGCGAAGGGAACAGCGCCCGCAAAAACGATCTGGCACAAAATTTGCAGAATATTTATGCATCAACCGTTCGCCGAACCAAAAAATGGGGGTAAGCATGAAAAAACCAGTTGTCATCACAAGTCTCTTGGTTTTGCTATCCGGATTGTTTGCAGGCTGCAGCAACAGTGCGCCCACGAATCAGGCAGCGCCAGACTCGCAAGGGCAGCCGTCATCCGAAGCGGCTTCGCCTGCACCGGCAGCCAGCCAGATTTTGCGCATGAACGCCTCCGAGCCGGAAACATTGGACTCCGGCATGTCCAACGACGTCATTTCCGGCGCGTTTATCCGCTCTTTGTACGACTCGCTCGTGCGGCTGGACAAGGATGGCAAGCCGGTCAATTCCGTAGCCTCGGACATTTCCATATCGGACGATAAAAAGGTGTACACGTTTACGCTGCGCGACAGCAAATGGAGCAACGGCGACCCTGTGACGGCCAACGATTTCGCTTTTGCCTGGATGCGCGTGCTCGATCCGAAAACAGCGAGCGGCTCCGCCTACAAATACTACCCGATCAAAAATGCCCGCGCCTTTTTCGAAGGCAAGGCGCAGGCAGCAGATGTCGGCATCAAGGTGATCGACGCCAAGACTTTGCAGGTCACGCTGGAAAATCCGACCCCGTACTTCCTGACGCTCGCCACCTTCTACTATCCGGTCAACCAAAAAGTGGTCGAGTCCAACCCCGACTGGGCGAGAAAGCCGGAAACGATCGTGACAAACGGCCCGTTCAAGCTGGTGAACTGGGAGCATAAAAACAAGATCGAGCTGGCGAAAAACGACCAGTATTGGGACAAAGACGTCGTGAAGCTGGACGAAATCGAGTTTTCCATGATTGAAGATACGAATACCGAGCTGGAGCTGTTCAACAGCGGCGAACTGGACTGGGCAGGCGGGCCGATCAGCAGTTTGCCAGCGGATGCAATCGGGCCGCTGCGCGACGAAGGCAAACTCAAGACGATGGAGCGCGCGACCAACTACTACTTGCTGTTCCAGACGGAAAAGCCGCCGTTTACGAATGCGAAAATTCGCAAGGCGTTTGCCTACGCGATCAACCGCAAGGACATCGCGGACAACATCGGGCAGGCTGGACAGACGCCGCTGATGGGCTTCGTGCCGCGCTCCGCCTCCCTGAAGCCGGATGGATTTTTCAAGGATAATGACACCGAGACGGCGAAACAGTTACTGGCAGAAGGCATGAAAGAACTGAACATCGCGACACTGCCGGAGATCACCTACCTGTACAACACTTCCGACCTCAACAAGAAAATTGCCGAAGCGCTGCAAGCCCAGTGGAAGCAGGTGCTGGGAGTAGACGTCAAGCTCGTCAACAAAGAGCTCAAAGTCATGTTCGACGATCAGGAGCACGGCAAGTACATGATTTCGCGCACGGGCTGGACAGGCGATTACAACGACTCCGTCAACTTCCTGGAGCTTTTGATGGAAAAGTACAGCGCAAACAACTCGACCTTCTGGCACAGCGAGCGCTATGTGGAGCTGGTAAAGCAGGCGTACGCCGAGCCGGATGAGGCCAAGCGCAACCAGCATTTGCTTGCGGCCGAAAGCATTCTGATGGACGAGATGCCGGTCACAGGGGTGTACAGCAGCGTCAACTCCTGGGTGCAAAACGACAAGGTCAAAGGCATCACCGTGGACCCGCTGGGCTATATCGACTTCAAGTGGGGCTACAAAGAACAATAGCGCATGACAGAAATGGCCGACACCCGTGATACATGTGTGTTGGCCGTTTCCATAAAAAGGAGGAGACTTTCCTATGGCATGGCAGAAGGCATTGGAAAAAGCGCTCGCGGACGCGCCAGGCGTGTTCGGGGTCGCAGCGGAGCATCTGGAAACGGGGGAGTCGGCCGGACAGCTCGACGATCAGCTTTTTCAACTGGCGAGCGCATTCAAAATTCCGATCATGGTCACCTTGATGCGCGAGGTGGAGGCAGGGCGCGTCCGGCTCGACCAGCGGGTGGTGACGCAAAAAGACACGCGCGTCCCCGGTTCAGGCATTTTGCAGGAGCTGGATGCGGGCGCGGCCTTGACCGTCAAGGACTTGGCGACGCTGATGACGATTGTCAGCGACAACTACGCGACCGATCTTATCATCGAGCTTGTCGGCGGCATCGACAAGGTCGAGGCGCACATGCACGAGCTGGGGCTGAAGCAGATTCATTTGCGGCATACGTGCTGGCAACTGCTCAACCGCTGTGTCGGCATGAACGAGCCAGCGCCGTCCCCGGCAGGCTATGACGAATACGAGCGCCGGGAGGAAACCGGCGAGTACGAAATCGTCCACGACGTCTCGCTGCCGACTTTAGACAACAACGTAGCGACGCCGCGCGACCTGAACCGTCTGCTCATGCTGATCGCGCGAAAAGAAATTTTGACGCAAGCCTCCTGTGAGCTGATGCTGGACATTTTGCGCCGCCAGCAGTTCAACAGCCGCCTGCCTTACTTGCTGCCGGAAGGAACGAAGGTCGCGCACAAGACCGGGACGGTCAACGCCGTGGTCAACGACGCAGGACTGATTTATTTGCCTGATGGAAAAGGAACGATTGCGATTACCGTACTGTCGCGGGGCGTGACCGACAAGCAGGCCGCAGAGCTGGCCATCGCCCGCGCAGCCAGAGCGATTTACGACGAGGCGGTGGGGAACTGATGCAGGTGACGACATGGACGAAATCGTTTGAAGAGTATGCCGAGCAGCTTTTGGCCGAGGCCAACGCGCCAGGAGCGGCGATTGGGGTCGCGCGGGGAGGAAAGCTGCTGTACCAGAAGACATTCGGCTACCGCGACAGGGAAAACGGGCTGCCCCTCTCGGCCGACACGGTGTTTGGCATCGCCTCGATCACCAAGTCTTTTACGTGCGTTGCCATCATGCAGTTGCAGGAGGCTGGCAAGCTGTCTGTCCACGATCCGGTCGTCAAGTATTTGCCGGAGTTTCGCGCCGGGGATGAAGAGCTGACGAAGCGGATAACGATTCATCACTTCATGACGCATACGCCGGGAATGGCGCCGCTGCCTTTTTTGGACAAAGCGATGAAGCGCAGTATGGAGCAAGACCCGGCGATTGCGGGGACGGAAGCGGAGGAAGAGCTGAAAAAGCTGCCGTACCTGGACACGTATGAAGAGGTCCTGCAGGCGATCGCGGCGTTTGACGCCAAGCCGTTCGGCGAGCCGGGAGAAGTGTTCAGCTACAACAACGACGCCTACGGCTTGCTCGGGGCGATCATCGAGCGGGTGAGCGGGCAGACGTATGAACAGTACGTGACCGAGCACATTTTGCAGCCGCTCGGGATGCAGCGGACCGTGTTTGACGTGGAGGCGCTTGCGGACAAGGACGACGTCACGATTTTGTACACGAACAAAAAACTCGACGGCGAAAATCAGGTGATTGCCGCCCCGCACTGGCACGATGCCCCCGCCATGCGCGCCGCCGGCTTTCTCAAATCAACCGTGAACGATCTGTTGGCTTACCTGGAAGTATTCCGCACGAACGGAGAGGGCGTCGCTCCGGTGTACACATACGCGCCGTATGAGCTGGCAGACGAGCAACTGTCCGAATACGCAGGCCGCTATGAATCGAACGAATGGCTGAATACCGTGATTGCAAAGCGGGATGGGCAGTTGTATTTGGAAGTGGACGGCCTCGTTTATCCGCTATTGCCTGTAGCAAAAGACAGCTTTATTTTTAGACGGAGAGATTCCATCGTCTGGATCGACTTTTTCCGGGATCGGGAAGGCGAGGTCGCGAGGATGAGCTACGCCTTGCGTCAATTGACGAAAGCTTCTGTAAACAACGGCTCGTCGGAGCAGCAATAGCTTGTCATAAAGAAGGATGCGTAAGCTATTTCGCTGCGTATCCTTTTTTTGCCGGAAAAAAGCAAACGCTTCGCCTGGCTGCGGCAAACGGACGTTGTCGTGCAAAAAGAGAACCGGCGTATCATTTTTTATTTATGTGTGAGAAGGAACCAGTCACAGTCTAGCGAATTGTCCTTTGGTTGGGAAAATATGGGGAAGGGCAAGAGGGAAACAATGAGTGACGAAGAGTGGATTTCGGTCAGGGACAGATGGCTGTCGCCGTTGCTGGTCGCTGCGGAGGAAATCGTGGAGCTGCACATGCAAGACATGCTTTCATTTGGAGAGCCGATTTCCCGTTACTATCGCAAATATCAGCAACAGCAGCGGATAGGGGTTCACGGCTTGCTGACAGAAGCGGTGCAGCAGCTATTTGCAGAAGAGGGCGAGTACACGGTATATTTGCAGGCGCTGCCCAGGAAGTCGTACAAGTGGGGGGAGAGGTGGGCGAAGGAAGAAATCCCGAAGGAAGTGCTGCTCGAAGCGATGCACAACCTGCGCCACCATGCGTATGAGGGCATACGGCGAGCCTGCACGGAGGCACTGGCCAGAGAGGAACTGTTGTCGCGCCTGCACGATGTGCTAAGCGTGCGCTATCACCACACGATGCGCGGATACTTGGCGAGCAAAGATCAGAAGATCAGCCATTTGCACCAGCAAAAAATGGGGGTCATCGGGCAGATGGCCGCAGGCATGGCGCATGAGATACGCAATCCGTTGACGGCGATTCGCGGATTTTTGCAGTTGATGCGAAAAAGTCTGGAACTGGAGGCTCCCTCTCCGGCAGACAGGGAGCGCTTTGCCAAGTACATTCAAATTTGCCAGCACGAGGTGCAAACCTTGGACAAGCTGGTCACGAGCTTTTTGATTTTGGCCCGCAAAAATGAAGCGGCGAACAGCCGCAACGAAATCGTCGAGCTGCACCCGCTGCTGGAGAGGGTGCATGAGCTGACGATGCATTCTCTCATCGAAAAAGATGTGCACTTGTCTTTTCATTATTCACCTGAGCAAGTCCGGGTCTGGGCGATTCCATCCCACGTGGAGCAAATTTGCCTCAACCTGATGCAAAACGCGATCGACGCAGTGGACACAAACGGAATCGTCCGGATTCACACCCGTTTTTTTGCCTCCGAATCAACGGTCAGCGTGACGATTGAGGACAACGGCTGCGGTATTTCCGAGCAGCGCAAGAAGCATTTGTTTGAGCCGTTTTATACGACGAAGGAAAAGGGGACGGGCATCGGCCTCTCCGTCTGCAAAAAGCTGGTCGAGGAAATGGGCGGGCAGATCGAGATTTACTCGACAGAAGGGCAAGGGACAAGGGTCGAGTTGCGCTTGAGCGCCGTCGTCCCGGCTGAGCCAGCTTGCCTTGCCAGATGAAGCTGGCAAGCTCAATCCGCAGAAGCTGCGAACGCAAAAAAACAGGCAAGGCTGTGAGCTGCATGCCTGTTTTTTGCGTGGAAGCCAGCCGCCGATCACAGAAAGACGCCGATGATCGTGGCGGACAAGACAGAGGCGAGCGTGGAGCCGAGCAGCAGCTTCAAGCCGAATTTCGCCACGAGATCGCCCTGCTTTTCATTCAGCGCCCGCACAGAGCCTGTAATGATGCCGATGGAGCCGAAGTTGGCAAAGCTGACGAGGAAGACCGAGACGATGCCGACCGTTTTCGCCGACAGGCTGCTCGCGATTTCCTTGAAGTCGAGCATCGCGACAAATTCGTTCGTGACGATTTTCGTCGCCATGATGCTGCCAGCCGTAACGATCTCCGCCTGGGGAATGCCCATCAAAAAGGCGACAGGAGCGAAAATGTACCCGAGCACGTCCTGGAACGAAATGCGGAAGATCAGCAAAAACAGCTCGTTGACCAGATTCATCAGGGCGATGAAGCCGATCAACATCGCGCCGACGATCACGGCGATTTTCAGCCCGTCCACGATGCTCTCGCTAATCATCTGGAAAAAGGCAGGCCTCTCTACTTCTGCCTCAGGCTCGATCAAGTCTTCTTCCGCCGTCAGCTCGTACGGGTTGATGATGTTGGCGACGATCAGCGCCGACAGGATGTTCACGACGATGGCGACGACCACGTATTTTGGCTCCAGCATGGTCATGTAGGCGCCGACGATGGCAATGCTCACAGCGCTCATGGCAGAGGTGCACAGCGTATAGAGACGCTTGCTGGAGACGAGCCCGAGCTGCTTTTTCGTCGTCAGAAACACTTCCGATTGCCCGAGAAAAGCAGAGGAGACCGCGATGTAGTTTTCCAGCCGGCCCATTCCGTTCAGCTTGCTCAGCACGAAGCCGGTGAAGCGAATGAGCAGCGGCAAGATTTTAAAATGGTTCAAAATCCCGATCAGCACGGAGATGAAAATAATCGGCAGCAGCACATCGAGAAAGAAGGTGGACGTGCCGTTGTTTTCCAGCCCGCCAAACACGAAGTCCACTCCGCTGATCCCGAGCTTCATCAGTGTATCGAAGCCTTTGGAAATAAACAAAATCAGGTCAATCCCGAGCCCGGTATTGAGCAAAAGAAAGGCCAGCACGAGCTGGGTGGCGATCATGATGAGAATCGGCTTTAGCCTGATCGCTCTGCGATGATGGCTGAGCGCAAAGCCCACGCCGAACACAAACAGTAAACCCGTCAACAAAAAAACGACATTCATTGCTACTTTCTGCCTCCCAATTATAACAAGTATCTCATGCTGCGCGAGGTGCATGTCCCTTCCAGGCCCGTGGAGCCGCTTTCAAAGCGTTTTGAAAGAGAAGTGCAACGATTTTGAATTTTAGTTACTACTCGTGGAGTAACCTAATTTGCAGGCTTTTACCAGCTTACATGGAAGCCAGGCGCCTGTCAATTCGGAGGTTCGTTGGCTTTGTGTCCATCTATGCTTTATCATAGGAAATAAATAACCAGTTGATACGGGCAGGAGGAAGCATGTTACAAAAATTTGGTTTTTCACAGTATGAAAGCAAAGTTTTTGAAGCGCTGGTGTCGAGCGAGGAACCGTTGGACGCGACGAAAATCGTGAAATATTCCGGCGTGCCAAAAGCGAAAATATACGAAGTGCTGTCGCGCATGATCGAAAAAGGCATGGTGCTGGATTCGGTATCGGAAAAGAAAAAGCTCTACAGTGCGCTGCCCTTGCCGCTTGCCATCGAAAAGCTGACGGCAGAGTTCCAGGACAACATCAAGCAGTTGAAAATCCAGTCGCGCAAAAAGTCCTACTCCGAAGATTTGGTTTGGAGCCTGAAGGTCGACACGTCGATTCGCGTACAGAGCAAGCAGATGATTCAGGAAGCGAAAAGCTCCATCCGCATTTCGGCGTGGAAAGACGATCTGGTCGAGTATTTGCCACTTCTGGAACAGAAAGAAGCGGACGGAGTAGACGTGGAGGTGCTCGTCGTCGGGGCGTTGAAGCCGAATATCGCCAAAGTGCATACGCTGATTCCGGCAGCAGAGCACCACACGCTGGAGCGCTTTCGCCTGCTGATTATCGACGAGCGCGAGGTGATTTTCGCCTGTGAGGAAAACCAGTCGTGGCAAGCGATCAAAACGATGTCCAAGCCGTTTGTCAAAGTTTTCACGGAATTTTTCTACCACGATCTCGCGCTGGCGAAAATCAGCCGGAAGCATTACGATCTGATGATGAATGACGACGAGATCAGAAGCATTTTGATGCAGCTTCGTTATTGAGGCTCCGTTAGGAAGGCGAAGGGAAACCGCTTTTGCAGGTGCAGATGAGTTGCGGGATCGCCAGCAACGCGCCAGAAATGCGCCAGAAATGCGCCAACAATCCGCCAGACATGCTTGCAAGCGAGCGTGCCTGGCTTTTTTTGCTGGGTAGATTTTTAAAAAATTAATCGTCTTCAAAAAAATTGTTGAAAAAGAAGTGCGCAGAATAGCATGGTTAACGTAATGAAAAATATTTCTGACTTTTCATTCATTCGCGGGGTGATGCTATGTCGAAGATCGAAAATCGCTTGCAGCAACTGGGCTATACGCTGCCGCCGCCACCGCCGACGATGGCGAACTACGTCTCGTGCGTGCGGACGGGCAATCTGCTCTACACTTCCGGGGCGGGCTGCTACGTCGATGGCAAGCCGCTCTACCTGGGCAGGCTGGGGGCAGACGTGACGATCGAAGAAGGGTACGAGGCGGCGAAAATTACGGCGCTCAATCTGCTTTCGATGCTGAAAGCCGAGCTTGGCGATCTCGACCGGATTGTGCGCATGGTCAAGCTGTTTGCGCTGGTCAGCAGCGCGCCGGATTTTTACGAGCAGCCGCGAGTCATCAACGGCGCTTCCGACCTTTTGATCGAAGTGTTCGGGGAGGCAGGCAAGCATGCGCGGGCGGCAGCCGGAACCTCTGTCCTGCCCTTCAACAATCCGCTTGAGATTGAGCTGATTGTGGAGGTCAGTTGACATCATCTTAGACAAAAGAAGCGAGGCTTTTTTCATGACGAAACCGATTCATCCGATTCTCGCCAGCTACATACCGGTCGTGGAAGGGCTGGCGAAAACATTCGGCCAGCATTGCGAAGTGGTGCTGCACGATCTGACGGACGTGTCTTCCTCGATCATTGCGATCCACAACGGCCATGTGAGCGGCAGACAGGTCGGCTCCCCTGTCACCAATCTGGCGCTGCAAGCGCTGCGCACCGCCAAGACGAGCCAGGAGGACTACGACCTCAACTACCGCAACGACACGATCAAAGGCAAGCAGATCAAGTCCAGCTCGATCTATATCAAGGACGAAAACGGACAGGTCATCGGCAGCCTGTGCATCAACATCGACCTGACGCACATTGCGATCGCGCAGTCGGCCTTGAGCGAAATGATGGCGTTTGCCGACAAGGTGGAGGAAGGCCGGACGGCAGAAACGTTCGCGCCAACGGTCACCAGCCTGATGGAGCAAATGATCGACGACTGCCTGAAAAAGACGGGCAAGCCGATCGCTCTCATGCAAAAAGAAGAAAAAATCCAGTTTATCCACCTGCTCGACGAGGTCGGTCTGTTTTTAATCAAAGGGGCCGTCCAGCATGTGGCCGATTTGCTGGACGTCACGAAGTACACGATCTACAACTATTTGGACAAAAAAGACGGGAGATGAGCGAGCATGGCAGATGCGACTGTGGAGCAGGCGCGGCGCTTTCACGATGGCGTCCATGTGCTGGACGGGCATTTTGACCTTTTGATGGATGTGGAGATTCAACGCGGCTACGGACGGACGAAGCTGATCGAGACGGAGTATTTGCCGCGGTTTCAGCAGGGCGGCGTGCATTCCGTCGTGGCCGCCGTATTCGTCGAAGATGCGTTTGTGCCGGAAATGGCCTTGCGCAAGGCGCTTCGCCAGGTGAGCGCTCTGCACGCGGAAGCGGCGGAGTCTGGCGACCATTTTGTCATCGCCAAATGCGTGCAGGACCTGCTCACAGCCAGACAGGCAGGCAAAGTCTCGTTCATCCTCTCGTTGGAGGGAGCAGAGCCGCTGTACAACGATCTCGGCCTGCTGCGCATTTTTTACGAGCTGGGCGTGCGGATGCTGGGGCTGACGTGGAGCCGCCGCAATTACGCGGGAGACGGCAGCTTTTTCGCTCCGGTGCGCGAAGGGAAAAAGGGCGGCTTTATACAATTTCATCTACAATAATGATATTGAACAAATCACTAGCGTTGCATAAAAATCTCTGGACTAATAAACTGATTTTTCTGTACGTGATTCTGGTTTCAAATGGCGAAAGAACGGAATGACCTACAAGGTAGTTCCGTCCATTTGGCATTTATATAGGGCTTGCTGAACAATGCATAAACGCGAGGAATCGTGAAATAATCAAAGAAAACTGCGGAAAATCTGGATTTATAACCAAGTGCAAGGTTTTTGCAGGAATTCTTTGAAAAACCTTGCACCAGTAAGAATTTCGTTCAATCAAGAGGCACACGAAACGTTCAAAATGGATCGGAAAAACAGTATTTTATACTACTGATATGCCATTCAGACTCTGACTTTGCTGTTTTGGAACCAAATCTGCATATTATTCATGATTTCTTGTATATTTCTCATTCGTTCAGCAAGCCCTATTTATACTTCAGACTGGCATGCTTCTCGAATATCATCAGTGAGCTTTTTCCCTTCAGATATCCCATAAATGATGATGCTGAGATTTTTGGGGGAATTGCTACTAAACATATGGACATGATCTGGCATCATGTGACCTTCGATAATCTCCACACCCTTGTATTTACATAAGCGCTTGAAGATTTCGATCAAGTCTTTCCTCACTTGATTATATATCTCTTTCCGTCTATACTTCGGGGTGAACACAATGTGGTATTTGCACATCCACTTCGTGTGAGCTAAACTATAGCTCTTTGATGCTAGACTTTACATTGGACACGGAGAATCGAGAGTGCGACAATAAAAGCGTTCATAATCGAGGTGTCCAACATGACGAAAAAGTACGACAGGGAATTCAAACTTCAAACCGTTCGACTCATCCAAGAAGAAGGGAAATCGGTGGCGCAGGTAGCCCGGGAAATGGGGCTTCATGAAAATACCATCTATCGGTGGGTCGCTGAATTCAAGCAAGACGGCAATCAAGCCTTTCCAGGCAGTGGACAACTGAAGCCGGAAGACAAAGCCCTACGCGACCTTCAAAAGCGAATTCGTGATCTGGAAGAGGAGAACGAAATCTTAAAAAAGGCGATGCACTACTTCGCAAAAGACCG
>NZ_JBYSWV010000006.1:0-125677 GCF_058781555.1 Brevibacillus sp. FW306-2-1A-C05A | reverse complement strand
GACTGCAAGCTTTACCCTTTGCCGCTCGGCAACTCTTCTCATACCAAGGTTGGTGAATGGGTCATCAGTGTCGGTTCTCCACTTGGATTGGAAAACTCTGTAACTGCCGGAATCATCAGCGCCAAAAACCGCCGCCTTCAGGTTGCCAAGCGAATGTACGAAGAAATTTTCCAGACCGATGCCGCCATCAACCCCGGCAACAGTGGTGGGCCACTCATCAACCTGAACGGCGAGGTTGTGGGGCTCAATGCCTTTATCATTCAATCCAGCCAATGTTTGGGCTTTGCCATCGGCATTGACGCCCTGAAAGCGCAACTGGAGCAGTACGTCTTTAAATAAAGAAGCAACTGCCCAGCAAAAAAGTATGGGAAAAGAAAAAACCCCGTCTAGGATGACGGGGATTGTTTTTCAAATGCGATCAAATATACTTTTTGACCTTCGGAATTGATTTGTTCCTCTGCCTCTTTCAATTGTTGCAACTGCACGGCCGTCAGTTGCGCAATAGGCAGTTCGTTCAAACGGTTTTGTTCCATACGCCATTCCTCCGTTGGTATCAGACTCACGAAGTAGTCTGTCCACCTGAACGGGTATGTATTTACGCGGTCAGATCGAAAGCTTTGGCAATCGCGGAACACGAACGCTTGCAGAATACGATCGGCAGCTCGCGGTCCTTCGCCTGGTTTTTCACTGTCTTCGCCAGATTGTGGTTCACGAAGTCAGTCAGCACCAGAATCATGTGGATGCCTGCAGGGATTTTCACGCCTGTTTGGGAGCTTTTGCGACCTGTCACGTGATGGATGTCCTTGAATCCTTGCCCGTGCAACAAGTCGACGATATTACCGAGGCGATCTCCGCCGATAACTAAAATGGATGACATAACTGTTTTCCTCCTTAAATTGAGTGAGTGTAAAATGTATGTTCTGTTTCTCTGTTTTTCTAATTGATAATGAATATCACTCTTATTGATAAATATTATCATTCCCATTTAGCTTTGACAATACTCTCCATGATAACTTTTTTGTAAAAATATAAAACTACTGTTAACAGCTCCTTGCTGCTCCACAGGTCTCACTCGCCATTGCCCGTAAAAAACGCCAGATATGAACAGAAAACGCCGAATATCTACATATGTATTGCCCGGTTCATTTTTCCAACTGTATAATGAACAAATAGATCGTGAATGAGGAGGTGGCGGAGGGTGCAAGAAATTACACAACTGCACGCCATTTTTGATCGAACCAGAGGGTACATCAATCGTTTTATGGGAATCATCCAGCCGATTATCGACGCTGCCCAGGACGAGCATACACGCTTGTACTACCATCACATTTTGGAAGAAGAAGAACAGCGCATGGGACGACTCCAGGAACTGGTTCCTTACCTGGAAAAAGTGTCCGAAAAAGAAACGCTTGCCGAGCTGAGCGACCGCGAGCTTTCGCAAATGCTGTCAGATGTGAACCTGGAGCGTTTTGGCCTGCATAACTTCCGCGAGCACCTGGAGCTTTCCCTGTACGAGTTTCAAGATGACGAAACTCGCCAGACTCTGGACGGCATGCGCGAAAAAACCCACGCCGACTACTTGCAGGTGAAAGAAATCATGGCCGCGTTGAGCGAGCGTTTTTCGGACGGGTCCCATCCCGATCTGACTGACCACGACGAGGGACACGACATCCATCAGGTGGATCACCTGAAAGCTTCGGCTTCCGCTGCTCACGGTGTTGCTTCTGTCATCAAGCATTCCGCTCCTGCCCATGCCGTTTCCGGCAACATTTCCGGCAAAAAGGGGCTTACAGTAGGAAGTCTGAAAGGACTGTAAGGAAACAACCATCTTATATGACCTGGAGGTTACGCTATGGACAAGCTTCGCAAATACCCTGACTCTCCTTTGACGAAAGATGAATGGAGCCAGTTGGATGCCACTGTAATCGACATGGCGCGCCGTCAACTCGTGGGACGTCGTTTCATTGATATTTACGGTCCGCTCGGAGAAGGCATCCAGACGATTACGAACGACGTGTACGACGAGTCCCGCTTTGGCGGTCTCTCCCTGCGCGGCGAATCGCTGGAAATGACACAGCCTAGCCGCCGTGTGAGCATGACGATTCCGATTTTGTACAAAGACTTCATGCTCTACTGGCGCGACGTGGCGCAAGCGCGCACACTCGGCATGCCGCTCGACATGAGTGCTGCTGCAAACGCGGCTGCCGGCTGCGCCCTGATGGAAGACGACCTGATTTTCAACGGAGCGGCTGAATTCGATCTGCCGGGCCTGATGAATGTAAAAGGCCGCCTCACTCACCTGAAAAGCGACTGGATGGAGTCCGGCAACGCGTTCGCGGATATCGTGGAAGCGCGCAACAAGCTCTTGAAAATGGGCCACAGCGGCCCTTATGCCCTCGTTGTGTCTCCAGAGCTGTACTCCTTGCTGCACCGTGTGCACAAAGGCACCAACGTGCTGGAGATCGAGCATGTGCGCAACCTCGTCACAGACGGCGTGTACCAATCGCCAACCATCAAAGGCCGCTCCGGCGTGCTGGTGGCAACGGGCCGTCACAACCTGGACCTGGCGATTGCGGAAGACTTCGACTCCGCTTTCCTCGGAGACGAGCAAATGAACAGCCTGTTCCGCGTTTACGAGTGCGTCGTGCTGCGCATCAAGCGCCCTAGCGCGATTTGCACGCTGGAAGAAACCGAAGAATAAAAAACGGCCTGGCTTGGCTTGAGTCGGCTTGTGGCTCAGTCAGACAGCCGCCTGTGAAGTTCATCGCTCACAGTGCCATTTCATCTGCAAAAAACGTGTCCATTTGACTTTACCGTCGATGGGCACTTTTTTGTGGGGGAGCTGGGACAGTCTTTTCAGGAAAAATATTGCAAATCTTCCTCTTGCTTTTTCCAGAAATGAGATTATAATAAGAACAAATGTTCCCTAACAAAATACTTCGACTTGAACTTATTCGGAAGAGGTGTTTTTATGAGTCATTCGCTTCACCATGTCCAGTTTTATCAGGAACAACTCGGTTCCGGCTTTCCGATTGTGATGCTTCACGGCTTTTCCCTCGACCACCGCATTATGCAAGGCTGCATGGAGCCTGTTTTCGCGGAGCGCGAAGGCTTCCGCCGCCTGTATATTGACTTGCCAGGCATGGGAAAGACGCAAAATTACGACAGCGTGCAAAACACGGATGACATGCTGGAGGCCGTCCTGCACTGGATAGATCGGGAGTTGTCCGGCAAGCCCTTTCTTCTTGCAGGAGAGTCTTACGGAGGTTTTTTGGCCAGGGGCGTGATCGAAAAGCGCAGAGAACAAGTAAAAGGCGCTCTTTTCATCTGCCCGAGCGTCATTCCGCAAATGAAATTGCGCACCTTGCCGGAAAAAGCGCTTCTCGTGGAAGACAAACTGCTGTGGGACAAGCTGACCGAGACGGAGCGCACCGAGTTTGCGTCCATGGCCGTCGTGGCGACGAATGAAACATGGGAGCGTTACAAAACAGAGATTATGAGCGGATACCACATCGCGAACTTCCCCTTTTTGGAAAGACTGAAAACGTCGTACGGCTTCTCCTTCCCGCTCGACACGCAGCCTTTTTCCCATCCGAGCCTGTTTGTCGTGGGCAAGCAAGACCACATCGTCGGCTACCAGGACGCTTGGAGCTTGCTGCCTCACTATCCGCGCAGCTCCTTTGCCGTTCTCGACTGCGCGGGACACAACCTGCAAATCGAGCAGCCAGCGCTGTTTACCGAGCTGGTGCACGAGTGGCTGGATCGGGTGGAGAGGGAGCTGGCTGTCTAGCCGTTCCCGGAAGCTTTGGCTTCGCCATGGCGTTGCGTTTGGCGAAGCCGGGGGCTGCGGGGCTGGCCCTTTCATTTGCGGAACATCAGAAACAAAAAAAGACAACCAGCCAGTTTTTTTGGCATGATTGTCTTTTTGGGCAGAGCTTTCTTGTCGTTCGCGAAACGGTTTCGCGGGCGAAAGACGCTGCTACTGTGTCACCAGGCTTTGACTGTATGCTGTAAATGCTTTGCCAAGTCTGGAAATTGCCAGTTGAGTGTCTTCCCGGTTGAGCAGCGTGTAGTTCAGGCGCATCGTATTGTGTTGCGGCTCATCTGCGTAAAACGGCTTGCCCGGGACGAATGCCACGCCTTCTTGCACAGAGCGGGCCAGCAGTTTTTCCGCGTCCACATGCTCGGGCAAATTCACCCAGAGGAACATGCCTCCCCTTGGCTTCTCCCAGCGGACGCCTTCCCAGTTTTGGGCGAGCAGCAGCTCGTTCATCCACTCCATCCGCTCCTTGTAGGAAGCGCGGATTTTTTCGATGTGGCCTTCCAGATCGAATTGGGAGAGCAGTTCATGGAGCGCGATCTGGTCGATCGTGCTGGATTGCAAGTCGACGGCTTGCTTCGCCTTGACCATCATCTGGATGACGCGCTTGTCGCCGATAGCCCAGCCGGTCCGCAGACCAGGCGCGACGATTTTGGAAAACGTGCTCGTGTACACGACACAGGAATCTGTCGGGTGCTCATCGAGCGAGAAAATGGAACGGTACGGAGCTTCTCCGTCAAACTGGATTTCGCCATACGGATCGTCCTCCAGAATGAGAATGTCGTTCGCTTTGCACTGGGCGAGCAAGCCTTGGCGACGTTCCAGGCTCCATACTTTCCCGGTCGGATTCGCAAAAGTCGGAATGACATAGACCATTTTCGGGCGATACTGGGCGATTTTTTGCGCGAGATCGTCCAGATCCATCCCTTCTGCGTCCCCTTGCACCGGAATGGTGCGAATCCCCCGAAATTGGAACAATTGGACCGCAGCCAGATACGTTGGATTTTCTACCAGCACGACGTCGCCTTCGTCCAAATAGACTCGACACAGTAAGTCGACGGCCTGCTGGGAGCCGGTGGTCAGCAGCATATTGTCCAGGCCTACGTTCATATGTTTTTGCTTCATCCGTGAGGCAACCCACTCGCGAAGCGGAATGTATCCGTCAGTCAAACCGTACTGCAAAGATTTGGCCCCCAGATCGAATGCCCGATTGAAAGCTTCGCGCATAGCTGCGATAGGAAAAGAATCCTCGGCTGGCAGTCCACCTGCGAGCGAGAGCACTTGATTGCCTTGGGTCAGCTTCAAGATTTCCCGGACAGCCGAGGAGGATAATGCGTCAACTGATTTTGAAAATGAGTACTCCATGTTCCGTTCCCCCTTGATTTTGCTTATTCTTGTTTTATCACTGACGCCAGGCAAAGTCCAATCCCCGCTAGCTATGAGCAGATAGGTTTTGACTATGTCGAGCGATTGTTCGATCGAAGCTGCTGCTTGCATCAGCGCTGCTCCCTAGTTTTCGCAACCTTCATTTTTACCCCATGCCGCCATGCGAAAATCCGTGTACGTCCCTTTTTCTTTGGTCGAGCAAGAATAGCTCTTGCGACAGGTCAAATCCACCAGCGTCAAACGAAGTCCGTGCTTCGCTCCGGTATCAATGCCGATTCGGTCTGGCCGTATCCAGATTTCCCCCGGTGCGGCTCCCATCCGATGTGTGGGCGTGTGCCCGAATACAATCACTCGCTCGAACTGCGCCGCACTGTGCCAAAACTCTTCCCTGATCGCGAGCAGATCGTAAGGCTGCTGGGAAGCGAGCGCAATTCCCGGGCGGATACCCGCGTGTACGAACAAGTACGGCCCGTGCTCGATGTAGTGCGGCAATCCGGCGGCAAACTTCAGCCATGATTTTTCGCCAGCCGTTTGCTCTTCCTTTTCATGCTGATCGAGCAGCCATTGCTCCAGATTTCCGCGCAGCGCTGCTGCTGCTGACCGCCTGAAAGCTGCGGCGGCAAGCGTTGCTCCAGCCCTTCCAGGCGCAACAGCTTGACCAGTTCGGCGATTTTGGCCTGAATCAAATCTGCTTTCATTTTTTTGCGCTGGAGTCCGTACGCGATATTGGCGTAGACGCTCATGTGCGGCCACAGGGCGTAATCCTGAAACACCATGTTGAGATTGCGCTTTTCCGGGGGGACCAGCCGCGAGGGCGACGCCACCTGTTCCCCTCTCAGCAGCACCTCTCCGGCATCTGCCGGGTCAGTCCGGCGATTACTTGCAAGAGCGTAGATTTCCCGCAGCCGGATGGTCCCAGGACGCTGATGATTTCTCCGCTGCGCACGGCCAGGTTGATTCCGCGCAAAGCGGCATAGCTGCCAAACGATTTTTGTACGCCTCGCACTTCCAAAATCGGCTTCAAGCTTGTTCTCTCCCTGCTTTCCATTTTTTCGGCTGAAACAACAGCTCGACGATGACGATGAGCAGCACAACGAAACCGCCGCCCACCAAGGTCGAAGCCGCTGCGTAAGTCGCCGTCGATGGGGAAGTGCCTTGTCCGCATCCCGCAAAAAGCAAGGTAGTGGAGACGAGCAGCGATGCTACTGTCCATTTTTGTTGCCGATTTTTCCTGGTCATTCCGATTTCCCTCCCATTTCATTTCCTACCGACAACTGTACGCGATTTGTGTGAGGGGAAAGTAAACCGGATGCTAAGCTTGTGTTAAATAGAGTCTATGTTTATTGATAGATCCATAGAGAATATCTATACTGAGGGCGGAAGGGAGCGATCCGGTGAATATTCAGCAATTGCGTGTGTTCGCTGTAGCCGCCCAGTGCAAGTCGTTGACGGAAGCTGCCGAGGCGCTGGGGATCAAGCAGCCAACCGTCAGCTTTCACCTTAAAAAGCTGGAAACCGCCCTCGGTGTGGAGCTGTTCTACAAGCAGCCGCGGCATTTTCGGCTGACCGAAGCGGGGAATGCTTTGTTGCCGTATGCCAGAAGAGTGTCCACCTTGCTGACAGAAGCCGGGCAGATCATGGAGGAGTTTCGTCACGGCGGCAGAGGCACGCTGAAAATCGGGGCGAGCTACACGCCTGCCACCTACTTTCTCCCCCCCTTATCTCGCCGCATTCCAGGCGGAGTACCCGCATGTCCTGCCGATTTTGACCGTAAAAAAAGCGCGGCCGCTCATGGAGCTGCTGCGCGACTTCGAAATTGATCTGGCTATTGTTTCGCTGTCCATGCAGCCCCAGGAAGGCTTGCACGTCATTCCGCTGCTGGCGGACGAGCTGCGTCTGGTTCTCTCTCCGCAAAATCCGCTGGCGCAAAAAAAAGACAATCGAACTGGCCGATTTGCAATCCGAGCCGTTCCTCATCCACGAAGCCGGCTCCACCTCCCGCGAGCTGGCCGAACGCTGGGCCCAGGAAAACCAGTTGCGCTGGCAAGTGCGCATGGAGCTTGGGGCGATCGAGACGATCAAGGAAGCGACGAAGCACAATATGGGCGTCAGCATCCTCCCCTATCGCAGCGTCGTGCGCGAAGGCGAAACGGGCGAGCTGGTCATTCGCGAGCTGCCTGGCTACGTCAACCGCAGACATATTTGCCTCGTCTATCGTCAGGATGACCTCTTGCCTTATCCGGTGACCAGCTTCATCCGTTTTTTGCAGCACCGCCGCCTACCAGACGCAAAAAGCCCCTCTCCGCTGTAAAAGGGAAAGGGGCGAATATGTAATTCGATGGGAACACTCTACGCGATGCGGACAACCCGCTTTTTTTCCACTTGCGGCAGGAAGGACAAATCCACATAAGAACGCGCTTCCTCCAGCCCGATGTCTTCTGCCAAAAGCAGCGCTTCTTCCTGGAAGGTAGGCGTACAGCTTCCTTCGTTCAGTTCACAGAGACGCTTCAGGCGTTTCAGGCGCTCTGCGCACTTTTCAGCCCGCATGCATTCATTGGCAAGCTCACATACATTGACGTGGCGCGCGTCTGCGATCATGCTGATGTCGTCCACATGCACAATCAGCCGCTTGCCTTCTTCTGTCACGAAGCCGATCGAGCAAAAATGCGCACCTGACATTTCCAAACGAGTGAGAACCACATTGGTGAAAACCTCTCCTGTGCGCAGTCGAACTTGAGCTGCTTCAATGGCTCCACCGATCTTCCGCTCGTTGGCGATCACCGTGTACATGTCAGTGTAACCGTTAATCTGATAGCGCATAGTACCCTCCCGCTCCTGATGAGATCAATTATCATTAACATCGTATAATGAAAATCATTATCTGTCAACGATGAGAATGATTTTTATTACTACTGCACGTCTTATGGTGCGGGAGGGGGGTTCGACTGGTAATGGATTGACAAGCAGGTGATAAAGCGTGGGCAGTGGACGGCGCGGGCAAGGGGGCAACGCAGACAAGCGCAGGTCAACATGGGGAAACATGGATGATCCTGAGATACGCGAGCAACCGACCAACGCACCCCCGGCAGTCTCACGCAACGCAGCCCCCAAAAACAAAACCACACTCCCCACCCCCAGGAAGTGTGGTCACCCGCTCTCCTACTTACTTCGTTTTCGCAAAAAGCCCCAACTGTTCGATCCGCTGAACCGCTTCGGCCAGGCGTTGTTCGTCCGACAGCAGGGCGGCGCGAACGTAGCCTTCGCCGCTTGGGCCGAAGCCGACGCCTGGTGCGACGACTACATGTGCTTTTTCCAGCAGCAAATCCGAGAACTCCACCGAAGTAAAGCCAGCCGGGACGGGGAGCCAGGCGAAAAACGAGCCTTGCGATGGCGGGGCCTGCCAGCCGATGCGGTGCAGATTGGAGAACAGCGCATTGCGGCGGCCTTCGTAGACGGCTACCAGATCGCGGACGCACTGCTGCGAGTCTGTCATCGCTTTGGCTGCGGCCATTTGGACCGCTCCAAACAGGCTGACGAAGTAATGGTCCTGAATCAGATTGATGAGCCTTACCAGCTCGCGATTGCCGACCATCGCGCCTACGCGCCAGCCGGCCATATTGTACGTTTTGGACAACGTGTAAAACTCCACGCCCACCTCTTTTGCCCCCGGCACCTGCATGAAGCTGACAGGCTTTTTGCCGTCGTAGCTGATCGCGCCGTACGCGAAGTCGTGGCAGACGACGATCTCGTGCTTGCGCGCAAACTGGACGGTTTCCTCGTAAAATTCAAACGGGGCGTTCACCGCTGTCGGGTTATTCGGATAGTTCAAAAACATCAGCTTGGCGCGGTCCAAATCGGCTTGCGGGATTTTGCTGTAGTCAGGCAAAAACTGATTTTCGGCCGTCAGCGGCATCATCGACATCCGGCCGTTTACGACCGCTACGCCGGACCAGTAATCCGGGTAGCCAGGGTCCGGTACGAGTGCCACATCGCCTGCGTTCATCAGCACCTGGCAAATTTCCACGAGGCCGGTTTTGCTTCCGAACAGGATCGCCACCTCTTCCTCCGGGTCGAGGTCCACGTCAAATTGTTGCTTGTACCAGTGCGCGACTGCCTGCTTCAGCTCCAGTCGGCCGGAAAATGGCGGGTATTTGTGATGCAGCGGATTTTCTGCCTGTGCCTTCAGCTCTTCCACAATGTGCGGCGGCGTAGGCAGGTCCGGGTTTCCTTGGCCCAGATTAATGACGTCATGCCCACAAGCGATGACTTTGTTTACTTTTGCCACCAATGTCGCAAAAAACTGGGTCGGGAGCCGATCAATCATGTCGGAAGGTTGGATGCGCATCTGTCTTCAGTTCCTTTCTTTTTAGGCCAATGTACAGCAAAAACCCCCTCTTTCCGTACAGAAAAAGGGGGAGATCAGCTTGGTCACGTCCTTATCTGTCAGGAATTATCCTGCTGGAATTGGCACAGCATCTGCAACGCGCAAGCGCGCAGATCCGCTGCCGGGCTTCATAGGGCCAGTCCCTCCGCCTCTCTTCATAAGTAAATCACACGGAATATACTGTTTTTAATCTTCTTCATACTACATTGCGGGCTCCGAACGTGTCAAGACGCTTCGCGAGGCCCGCGAATTTTTCCTGGCTACATCTTTTCTACGGTCGCGGCTGGCACTTTTCGGGTGCGACCTTGAAACGAGCTGTGCAGGGCGAAAAACGCGACAGACATTAGCGCCAGCCCCGCCATGATGTACAAAAGTCCTTGTGCCTGAAAATGCTGGAAAATGACCGCTCCGAGCAATGGGCCGAGCATGCGTCCCGCAGAGCCTGTGCCGGAGATCAGCCCTTGGATGAAGCCTTCTCGCCCCTGTGGCGTAAACTCTGCTGCCACGGCAGGCACGGCCGGCCAGACGAGCATTTCTCCAAGCGTCATGATGAACATCCCGGCGACAAAGCCGGCGTAGGAGGTCGTCTGCGACAAAATCAGCATCGACAGCACGAACACGTAGGAGCCGAGCAGCATCTGCGCTCGCAGCGTGCGGGCGAAGCGGCCAATGACCCAGGCGATCAGCGGCTGGCCGAACAAAATCAGGCCGCCGTTGATCGTCCAGAGCAAGCTGTACTGACGCAAGGAAATGCCCAACGATTGCATGTAGGTCGACAACACCGTCGTCCACTGGACGTAGACAATCCAACTGATTAACAGCCCGCTGCACAAGAGCAGTAGGGCGCCCCACGCCACTTTTTTCGTCGGCAGTTGCTGTAGCGGCGAAAGCGCCTCAACTGGCTTCGGCTTGGCAGCGCTTTGGACAGCAGCGGCGGGAGTGCCTGCGGTATTGGCTTGCTCCGCCCGATAGCCCCGCTCTGCAACTGCCTTGAGCTGCCGAGGCAAAATGAGCACGAACATGACGAGCACGATGACTTGCGAGATCGCGTTGCCAAAAAACGTCCAGGCAAACGAAATGCTCGCCAGCAAGCCGCCGAGGGCAGAGCCAGCCGCCACCCCGGCGTTGAGCGCGACGTAGATCATGTTGATCCCTTTGCGCCCGCCTTCCGGCCACAGCACGACAGCGAGTGCATTCATCACCGGAGAGAGCGTGCCGTAAAACAGCCCGTTCAGCAACAACAAGATCGTGTACAGCGTAAAGTCATGCGTGACGCCAAGCCCGACGGAAATCAGAATGACGCCGATTGAGGCAAAAACGATCGTGCGCATTTTCCCCCAACGGTCGAACAGCATGCCACCTGCGATGCTGCCGATCAAAAAAGCCCCCTGGTTCAATAACAGCAAAAAGCCCGCTACGGTCAGCGGCTTCCCTAAATAATCGTGGATATAGATGGTGACAAGCGGCCAAATACAAGCCATTCCGGTAGAAAAAATGATCGCAGCAATCGCCAGAAGACGAATGCTGCTCGGATAGGATTGCCATTTCTGTTTCATGGTTTAGTTCTCTCCCCGACGAAAATCGCCGCTTTTCCCGCCTGTTTTGCTCACCAAGCAAGTCGGACCGATTACCATGCCTTTGTCCATCGCCTTGCACATATCGTACACCGTAAGAGCTGCGACACTGACAGCCGTCAAAGCTTCCATTTCCACGCCCGTTTTTCCCGTCGTCCGCACACATGCTTCCAGGGCAAGCGTCGTCTCGTTTTCAAAAGCGAAGCGAATGTCGATCCCGGTCAAAGGAAGCGGATGGCACATCGGGATGATTTCCCACGTCTTTTTCGCTGCCATGACGCCCGCTACCTGTGCGACTGCCAGCACATCCCCTTTCTCTACCCGTCCTTCGCGAATGCGGGCGAGCGTTTCCGGCTTCATGACGATTTTGCTCTCTGCCACAGCCTCCCGTTTTGTGATGTCTTTTTCCGAGACATCTACCATCCGCGCACGGTTTTGTTCATTAAAATGCGTCAGTTGATCGTTCATGCAACTATCCGTCCTCCATCTATGCGATCCCGTTAAACAGCCGAAAAGCCTGGCTGAAATCGGTCATCTGTCTACTCCTACCTTACTCCCGCGGCTTGCGAAAAGCAATGGAAACATCGCTGCCAACTGCTCCAGCTACTTGTAGCATGCGTCTTCTCCTTCATTATCTTGCTGTTCTACTCGCAAATTCGTACAAAAACGCCGCGGTGAAGCTATACTGTGCGTACAACAACCAGCAGGCGTGCTGGAAACGATAAGGTCTGGAGGCGTTTGTCACAATGAAGGAAAAACAACATGTTTACTGGTCAAAAGTCATTTTGCAAGAGTGGAGCCTGCATCTCGCGGCCACAGCCAAAGGGCTATGCTTCGTCGGCTCCCAAAACGGCCCGTTCGCAGAGCTGAGCAATTGGTTCGCTCGTCGCAGACCCGGCCATGTTTTGGTCCAGGATCACGAGCAGCTCGCCCCCTATGTGGCGGAAATCAGCGAATATTTGCAAGGGGCGCGGCAGCAATTCTCGCTTGCGCTCGATCTGGAGGGCACGCCGTTTCAGCTATCTGTCTGGGACGCTTTGTGCCGCATTCCATACGGGCAGACGACGACTTACTCCGAGATTGCCGTTCACATCAAAAAGCCTGCCGCCGTCAGGGCCGTAGGAGCCGCGATCGGAGCCAATCCGCTGCTTTTGACCGTCCCTTGCCATCGGGTCGTCAGCAAAGACGGCAGCCTCACCGGCTATCGCGGCGGCCTGGACATGAAAACAGCGCTGATCGCGCTCGAAAAAGGAAGTCTTGCAAGGGGGATGCAGCATGGCTGAGCCGCTGACAAAACGCATCGCCCTACTCCCCTGGGAGCAGTTGCAACACAGTCTGGACGAGCAAGGCTTTGCCGTCCTCCCTCCTGTCTTGCAACCGGAAGAATGCCAGGAGCTGATCGCCACCTATCGCGAAGACCGCTTTTTCCGAGCGACGATCAACATGGCGCGATACCGCTTCGGCAGCGGAGAGTACCGTTATTATCAAGCTCCCCTGCCGCCCATAGTGGAGCAGTTGCGCGAGGGCTTTTATCCCGAGCTGGCCAAAACGGCGAATCGCTGGAACACACTGCTCGGACAGCAGCCTGCCTACCCTCCGTCGCTGTCCGCCTTTCTCGCCCGTTGCCACGAGCACGGGCAGGCCCGCCCGACGCCTTTGCTCCTGAAATACGAGGCCGGCAGCTACAACTGTCTGCACCAGGACATGTACGGCGACGTGTTTTTTCCTTTTCAGGTCGTCTTCGTCCTGAGCCAACAGGAAAGCGACTTTTGCGGCGGACAATTTTTGCTGATCGAACAACGGCCGCGAGCGCAAAGCAGAGGACATGTGATAACCTTGGAACAGGGGGCAGGCTTGATTTTTCCGACTGCCTATCGCCCTGTAGCCGGAGCGCGCGGCTATTATAAAACGACGCTGCGCCACGGCGTCAGCACGATCACCCAGGGAACGCGGTACAGTCTTGGGATCATTTTTCACGACGCAAAATAAGAAGGGACAAAAGTGAACAGCACTTTCTTTTACAAGCAACCAAAAACGCTGCTCAATAAAGGAACCGGATTTTTGACCGATTACACGCACTCGCTCAATCCGTACACGGGCTGCTCCTTCGCCTGCTCTTACTGCTATGTGCGGCAGATGCCCGTCTCGCTGTTTCGCGGGCACGAATGGGGGACGTGGGTCGATATCAAGACGGGAGCCGCCGCGCTGCTCGCCAAAGAGCTACAGCGGGCAAAAGCGAAGGGGCCCGTCTCCATTTTCATGTCGTCGAGCACTGACCCTTACCAGCCCGTTGAATATCGGGAGCAGGTAACGCGTTCGCTACTCGAAGTGATGGTGGAGCATCCGCCCGACTTTTTGCTCGTCCAGACCCGCAGCCCGCTCGTCACGCGCGATCTGGACCTGCTGCTCCGCCTGGGCGAGCGAGTACGCGTCAGCATGACGGTGGAAACGGACCTGGAGGAAATCCGCAAACATTTCTCGCCGCAAGCGCCTCCGATTGCCGCACGGCTGCGGGCGCTTCGGGAATTGGCTGCGGCTGGCGTCCCGACACAGGCGACGATCGCACCCGTCTTGCCGAGCAGCGAAGCTTTTCCCGACCTGCTGCGGCCGCTGGTCGGACGGGTTTGCATTGACGATTTTTACATGGGCGACGGCAGCGGCGGCAAGCGTACGAAGAAAAACGGGGTTCCCTCGCTTTTTGCCGAGTTGGGGCTGGAAGCATGGGCGGAGCCGGACGCCTATCGACTCGTGTACGATCGGCTGCGGCGCGTGTTTGCGGAAGACGAGCTGTACGTAAGCCAAAAAGGCTTCGCTCCGTAAGTCCCCAAGCCCCTTCGCGCATTGGCATCCGTGCCGGATTGTGATATCGTCAACCCATAGACAACTGTCATCCCAATCGGAAGTGAGGAATTGCTTTGACGATCACCATCTTGTTGTTTGCCGGACTGGCCGAGCGGGCCAACGTCCGCGAAATCGAACTGACTTTGCCAGAACAGGCAACCGTGCGCGACCTGCTGCAAGCAGTCGGAGAGCAGTATCCGGCGCTTGCGCCGTTGCTCGGTAGCTGTTTTGTTTCCATGAATCACGAGTACGCTGCTTTTGATCGCGTCATCAGCCCGGATGACGAAATCGCGCTCTTGCCGCCTGTCAGCGGCGGAGAGGAAGTGCCGCGCTTTGCCATTACCCGCGAGCCGCTGTCTGCCGACCAGCTCGTGCGGCTGGTGAGCAACCCGCACGCGGGCGCCATCTTGACGTTTGTCGGAACGGTACGCGAATTTACGCACGGTCAGCGCACGGTCTACCTGTCCTATGAAGCGTACGAGCCAATGGCTGTGGAAAAAATGAAGCAGGTCGCAGCCGAGATCGAGGAACGCTGGCCCGGAGCACAAGTCGCCATGCACCACCGCATCGGCGATTTGGCCGTGGAAGAAATCGCCGTCGTCGTCGCGGTGGCAACGCCGCACCGCAACGAGTCTTTTGAAGCCGGGCGCTACGCCATCGAAAGACTGAAGCAAATCGTCCCTATCTGGAAAAAAGAAATGTGGGAGGACGGCAGCGAATGGAAGGGCCATCAGCAAGGCCCGTGGAATCCGCTGGCGATGTCGGAAGGAAAGGAGGAGTAACCGCTTTGGATACACGTTATTCCCGCCAGCTCCTGTTTCACCCGATCGGGCGCAGCGGCCAGGAAAAACTGTTGCAAAGCCGCGTCGCCATCGTCGGGATGGGCGCGCTCGGAACGGTGCTGTCCAATCATATGGTCCGCGCCGGAGTCGGCTTTGTGCGCCTCATTGACCGCGATTTCGTCGAACCGAGCAACCTGCAGCGACAAATGCTCTACGACGAGTCAGACGCCGCCGAGCATTTGCCAAAAGCGATGGCGGCCCATGCCAAGCTGACGAAAATCAACTCGGAAGTCACGATTGAGCCGATCGTCGCCGACCTGTCTGCTTACAACGCCGAGGAGCTTTTGCGTGACGTCGATCTCGTGCTCGATGCGACAGACAATTTTCAAGTGCGCTATCTGGTCAACGACGTTTGCGTGAAGCACGGGATTCCTTGGGTGTACGGCGGTGCGGTGAGCGCGACGGGCACGTTTACGACCATCCGCCCCGGCATTACGCCGTGTTTACGCTGTCTGTTCCCGGAAGCTCCGAATCCGGGGGAAATGCCGACTTGCGATACCGCCGGGGTCATCGGTCCGATCATCCACATCGTCGCCTCCTACCAGGCGACCGAAGCGTTCAAGCTGCTGGTCGGAGCCACGGATGCGCTCAATTTGAACCTGGAGCATTTTGAAATCTGGCAAAATCGCCACACGCAAATCAAGGTGGCCAATGCTCGCCGCAGCGACTGCCCGACGTGCGGCAAGCACGAGTATGCATTTTTGCAGCCGGAGACGCAGGATGGACAAGCGGTTTCGCTCTGCGGACGGGATACGGTGCAAATCTCGCCCGGAGCTTCTGCCTCCCTCGACCTCGACGCCCTCGCCAAGCGGCTTGCTCCGCTCGGGAAAATTGAGCAAAACAAATTTTTGCTCCGCTTCCACGTCGACTCGTACACGCTCGTCGCCTTCCCGGACGGACGCGTGCTCGTCCAGGGAACGGATGAGATCAGCGTGGCCCGTTCGCTGCATGCGAAGTACATTGGGGCGTAAACGGAAAACGGCGAAAACTGACTTCTTGCCTATGCGAACAAGACCTTGAGAGGTGTCGGTCCTCAAGGTCTTGTTTCATTATATAGAGGCAGAGGGTGATCGCTGTTTGCATCGGTGGCGGGGTGCTATATGAATTCCTCTACCCGCTCATGATCCAATCGCCTCCCGGTTCGCCTTGCAGGAAGTGCCTAGCCAAAATCGGCCGCTTGCTCACCCGGCCGTGCAAGTCTCATCCCAGATCGCTTGCCAAGAAAGGTCCCCAGCCTTTTAAATGCGCTCTGCTCACTTTGAGGACAGGACCCTACTCCCCCTGCCACGTCACCGTAAACGTCGTCCCGCGCCCCTGCTCGCTTTGCACGGAGATCGTCGCCTGGTGCAGATCGAGAATTTTTTTCACGATCGACAGCCCCAAACCGCTGCCGCCCTTGGCGCGGTTGCGCGACTTGTCTTCCTTGAAAAAGCGTTCGAAAATCCGTTCCAAATTTTCTTTGGCGATCCCGATGCCCGTATCGGAAATTTGCACCTGTGCGCCTCCGGGAAGCGATTGCAGCTTGACGCTGATTTTGCCGCCAGGCTCGGTGAACTTGATGCTGTTGCTGAGCAGGTTGTTCCACACCTGGCTCATCATGTCTTCGTCCGCGACGATTTCCGCCTTTTCCAGCTCAATCTCCAGCTCGATCTCCTTTTCCAGCCAGAGCGGCTCACAGGCCAAAATGATGCTGCGCAACTGCTGGTCCAGCCGATAGCGCTTGCGCTCGACCGGATGGTGCTTGCCCTCCAGCGACGTGAGCTTGAGCAGGTTGTCGCTAATTTTGGACAAACGCTTGCTCTCCGTTTCGATGATCTCCAGGTAATGCCGACGCTCCGCCAGGCTCAGGCTCTCGTTTTGCAGCGCGCGGGCAAATCCGCTGATCGAGGTCAGCGGCGACTGGATTTCGTGGGAAACGTTGGAAATGAACTCCTGGCGCATCTGCTCCATCGCCTGCAATTGCTCGGCCATATGGTTGATGCCCTCCACCAACTGCCCCCATTGGCGCTCCATTTTGACGTCGAGATTGACGTTGAAGTCTCCTTTGGCAATTCGTCTCAAGGCGTCGATCAGCAGTTGAAACAGCTCGACATGCCGGGGGCGGATGAAGTGGGAAATCGTGAACCCTGCGAGGATAAAAAAGCAAAAGCTGACGACTGCGTGGACCACCGCTTGCACAAAGTCGCTCGGGGCAAGCCCTGTATAGCGGTAAAAGAGGCCCGTGCTCCAGTAAGCTACTGCCCCGCAGAGCATCAGCAAGGCAAAGATTCCAACAGTCGCAAGCAGCTTCAGCCCGATGTGTTTGTGCAAAGGCATCGTTCGCCCGGATTTGTGCCTTGGCTTTTCACTTGGCTCTCTGCTCATTTGTCTGCCTCCAGCCGATAGCCAAGGCCGCGCACGGTGCGAATCCGAAAGCCGTACTCCCCTTCCGGAAAACGTTCCCGCAACCGATTGATATGCACGTCTACCGTCCGCTCGTTGCCTTCAAAGTCGTAGCCCCAGATTTGCTCGATCAACTGCTCGCGCGGAATCGTTTGCCCTGGATAGCTCGCGAGCTTGAACAACAGCTCGAATTCTTTTAACGGAATCGTCCACGAGCGGCTGTCCTGCACGATTTCAAACGTTTTGCGGTCGAGCTGCAACAGCCCTGCCTGCACCTTGTGCGACGCGGCGATCTTGTATCGTTTGAGCAACGCTTTTACCCGCACCAAAAGCTCCGCCGGCTCAAACGGCTTGACGAGGTAGTCGTCCGTCCCCAGCTCGAAGCCTTTGATTTTTTGCGCCGTCTCGCCTTTTGCCGTCAGCATGAGCAGCGGAATGTCGTAGTGCTCGCGCAACTGCCGGCACAGCTCCCAGCCGTCCATCTGCGGCATCATGATGTCGAGCACGATCAGGTCCGCGCCGGGCGACTCCATTTTTTCCAGCGCCTCGACGCCGTTTTCCGCCTCCACGATCTCGAACCCGTCGTTGCGCAAAAAGATGCGCACCAGTTCGCGAATGTGCGGGTCGTCGTCCACTACCATGATTCTGGTCATGTCGTCAGCATCCTTTCTTTCATCAGCAATTGCTGGCTGGCCAGCTCCCGGTACATGTCGTGCGAATCAAACAGTTGCTCGTGCGTCCCCATGCCCGTAATTTTTCCTTTTTCCAAAAAGATGATCTGGTCCGCGTCCACCACCGTCGACAGCCGATGCGCGATCACGAGCGTGGTGCGTCCCTTCATCAGATTTTGCAGCGCTTTTTGCACGATGATTTCCGATTTGCTGTCGAGGCTGGACGTCGCCTCGTCGAGCATCAAAATTTGCGGATCGCGCAGCAGGGCGCGGGCGATGCCGATGCGCTGGCGCTGTCCGCCGGAGAGTTTGACGCCCCGCTCGCCTACTTGCGTCTCGTAGCCGTCCGGCAGCTCGTCGATGAACTGGTCCGCGTAGGCCATGGCGGCGGCCTGTTTCAGCTCTGCTTCCGTCACCTCGCGGGAGATGCCGTAGCAGATGTTTTCCCGGATCGTGCCGGCGATCAGCGGGCTTTCTTGCGAGACGTAGCCGATTTTGCTGCGCCAGGACGCCAGGGAAAACGCGTCGATCGGATCGCTGCCCAGCCTGATTACGCCGCTATCCGGCTTGTAAAAGCGCTCGACCAAGGAAAACAAGGTCGTCTTGCCGCTGCCGCTCGGCCCGACAATCGCACTCACCTTCCCGGCCGGAATCGTGAAGCTGACGTTATCGAGAATGTTTTCCCCGTTTTCATAGGAAAAGCTCACGTTCTCCACTACAATCGGCAAGGCGGCATTTTCCACGGTCCGTCCGCTCTGGTGATCCTCTTCCGGCTCCTCCAGTGTAGCAATGATTCGCTCCGTCGCGCCCATCGCCTTTTGCAACTGGGTGAAAAATTGCGTGAACTGCCCCATCGGCATGATGATTTGTACCAGGTACAAAATAAACGCGACCAGTTCGCCGGCGGAGAGCGCTCCCGAAGCGACGCGCATTCCGCCGTAGCCCATAATGACGACGAGCAAAACCATCAGCACAAACGAAATCAACGGCGCGATCATCGCCTGTACCTGGCCTTCCTTCAGGCCGAAGCGAAACAGGTTGGCAATTCCCTTTTTCCCTGCCTCGTACTCATGTGGCTCGGCATTCGACGCCTTGACAAGCCGCACCTCTGACAACACTTGATTCATGATCGTCGTGAAGCTCGCCGTCTCGTCCTGCAGCCCTTTGGAAATTTTGTACATCTGTCTGCCCAGCGGCACGAGAATCGCCACAGACAGCGGAACGGCGATCAGCATGGTCAGCGTCATTTGCCAGTCCAGGTACAAAAGCGTGGCCACGGAGCCAATAATCGCGATGATTCCGGTGAAAAAGCTGGCGAGGTGCTCGCTGATAAGTCCTTTGACGACTCCTGTGTCATTCGTCATCCGGCTGATCGTCTCCCCTGTCCGGTGGTTGTCGTAATAGGAGACGGGCAGGACGAGCAGCTTTTTCCACAGTCGGTCGCGCAGAGCCGCGACGATGCTCTGGCCGACGTGGTTGAGCAAATAGATGGACAGCCCGCTGGCGATGGCCTGCGCGATGAAGGCGACCATTAACAGCACGATTTGGCCTCGGCTGATGGACGAGAGCGTAAAGCTGTCCACCAGGTCTTTGGTAAACAGCGGAATGACCAGGCTGACCAGTGTCGTCGCCACACTCATGAACAGCGCGACACCGATTTTCAGCTTGGACGGCTTCGTCTGCATGATTAATTGAAAAAACGGGCGCCAGTTTCCCAGTTTGGTACGATTGTCGTTGGTTTGTTCTCTCATTTGCTTAACTCCTTGCCCATTTTTATGTGTGCGTATTTCTTATTGTTTACGTCTGACGCTTCCCTTCGTTGCGCTTGCCTCCTTCGCTTTCCGGTGCTTTGGCGAAGCGCATCTCCCAGGGGTGATTCCAAGCTGCTCCTGAAGAGCGGATGGGAGGTAAAAGGTGTCACAGGCAGCCTCTCCTTTCTGCAAACGGCCGCAGAGGTTGACGTCGGCGTCCCCTGCGCCCTTTTTGCCCGCAAGAGAAACAATAACGGATGAATGTAAACGAAATATAAACGGGATAATACATGAAGTCTGGATATTTTTCCTTCATTAAATACAACGCGAAACAAGCGCGTCTGTTTTTTCTCCCATGATTTTTGTATATAAATGATGAATTTGGGGTAGAAGCCGGGAAACAAATCGAGTATAATAAGTTCGTAATGAGAGAAACGAAACTACGTTTCACCAGACGAAACCCCAAGTTACAATAGGGAGGTTGTATAAATTGGCTAAACAAGATGCTTACAATGTGAAATCTTCCCTGCAAGTAGGCGACAAGTCTTTCGCGTACTATCGCCTGCAAGGATTGGAAGAACAAGGACTCGGCGACGTTTCCAAGCTGCCGTTCTCGATTAAAGTTCTGCTCGAGGCTGCTGTACGTCAGTTCGATGGCCGTGCGATCACCAAAGAACACGTACAACAACTGGCGACCTGGACAAAAGGCCGCGACGAAAACCAAGAAGTACCGCTCATGCCAGCTCGTATCGTTCTGCAAGACTTCACCGGCGTACCGGCTGTAGTTGACCTGGCAGCGATGCGTATCGCCATGAAGCGCGCTGGTGGAGATCCAAAGCGAATCAACCCGCTCGTACCGGTTGACCTCGTAATCGACCACTCCGTAATGGTTGACGACTTCGGCAACCCTGCTGCTCTGGAAAACAACATGAAGCTCGAATTCGAACGCAACCAAGAGCGCTACCGCTTCCTGCGCTGGGCGCAAACAGCGTTTGACAACTTCCGTGCGGTTCCTCCGGCAACTGGTATCGTTCACCAAGTAAACCTGGAGTACCTGGCAACTGTGATCGCTACTCGCGAAGTAGACGGCGAACTCGTTGCTTTCCCTGACTCTCTCGTAGGTACTGACTCCCACACTACCATGATTAACGGTCTTGGCGTTCTCGGCTGGGGTGTTGGCGGTATCGAGGCAGAAGCAGGAATGCTCGGCCAACCGCTGTATTTCGTAACACCAGAAGTTGTTGGTTTCAAACTGACTGGTACCCTGAATGCCGGCGCAACTGCAACCGACCTCGCGCTGACTGTTACCCAAATGCTGCGCAAAAAAGGCGTAGTAGGGAAATTCGTGGAGTTCTACGGCCCTGGCCTGTCCAACATCTCGCTGGCTGACCGCGCTACTGTAGCGAACATGGCTCCTGAGTACGGTGCTACAATGGGCTTCTTCCCGGTAGACGCTGAAACACTCAACTACCTGCGCCAAACTGGCCGCAGCGAAGACTTGATCGCTCTGGTAGAAGCTTACACCAAAGCACAAGGTCTGTTCCGTACCGACGACACTCCAGACCCAATCTTCTCCGAAACATTGGAACTGGATCTGTCCACAGTCGTACCGAGCCTGGCTGGTCCAAAACGTCCGCAAGACCGCGTAGAACTGACTGCCATGAAGGAATCCTTCAACAACAGCCTGCGCACACCGATCGACAAAGGCGGCTTTGGCCTGTCCGAAGAGAAAATCGCAGCAAGCGCACCTGTTACTTATGCAAACGGGGAAACCGCTACACTGAAAACAGGCTCTGTCGTCATCGCAGCGATTACTTCCTGTACCAATACATCAAATCCTAGCGTAATGCTGGGTGCAGGTATCCTGGCGAAAAAAGCAGTGGAAAAAGGTTTGAAAAAGCCTCCATTCGTGAAAAGCTCCCTGGCTCCAGGTTCCCGCGTCGTTACGCAATACCTGACTGACGCTGGTCTGATTGATTCCCTGAATGCGATCGGATTCAACGTAGTCGGCTACGGTTGCACCACTTGCATCGGTAACTCCGGTCCATTGCCAGAGGAAACCAGCAAGGCAATCGCAGATGAAGACCTGACTGTAGCAGCCGTACTGTCCGGTAACCGCAACTTCGAAGGCCGTATCCATGCACAGGTAAAAGCGAACTACCTCGCTTCTCCTCCATTGGTTATCGCCTACGCACTGGCTGGTACTGTCGATATTGACCTGACTACCGAGCCAATCGGTACGGGCAAAGACGGAGAGCCTGTCTACCTGAAAGACATCTGGCCAACTCCGCAAGAAATCTCGGAAGCAATGAACAAAGCCATGAACCCAGACCTGTTCCGCGCCGAGTACGGTCAAGTGTTCACGCAAAACGAAGCCTGGAACAAAATCGACGTTCCAACTGGCGACCTGTACGAGTGGGATGAAAAATCCACCTACATCCAAGAACCGCCATTCTTTAAAGACCTTGCTGGTGAAATCGCAGAGATCGCTGACATCAAAGCGGCAAAAGCAATTGCGCTGTTCGGTGACTCCGTCACAACCGACCATATCTCCCCAGCGGGTAACATCTCGCCTACAAGCCCTGCAGGTCTGTATCTGCAAGCAAACGGCGTAGAGCGCAAAGACTTCAACTCTTACGGTGCTCGCCGTGGTAGCCATGACGTTATGATGCGCGGTACATTTGCCAACATCCGCATCCGCAACCAAGTGGCTCCTGGCACAGAGGGCGGCGTAACCAAATACTTGCCAACCGGCGAAATCATGTCCATTTACGATGCTTCCATGAAGTATCAAGCAGACGGCACTCCACTCGTTGTCCTGGCTGGTAAAGAGTACGGTACTGGTTCTTCCCGCGACTGGGCAGCAAAAGGTACTTTCCTGCTCGGCATCAAAGCGGTTATCGCAGAAAGCTTCGAGCGTATCCACCGTGCCAACCTCGTTGGTATGGGCGTGCTGCCTCTGCAATTCGCTGACGGCCAAAGCTGGAAGTCGCTGGGTATCGACGGAACTGAGTCCTTCAACATTGTGGGTCTCTCCAATGATGTTCAACCAGGCCAACGCGTAAAAGTAGAAGCAACTCGCCAAGACGGCAGCAAGTTCGAGTTCGACGTCATCGTTCGTCTCGACTCCATGGTAGACGTAGACTACTACCGCAACGGTGGTATTCTGCAAACCGTTCTTCGCCAACTGCTGGATGAAGGCCAACCAGTAAACGCGTAAACTGCGCGACACAAAATAAGTTCGTAACAGCACCCACCCACAAAGGGCAGACTCCGAGAGCGTCTCGGCAGTCTGCTCTTTTTTGCATGCCGTCCCCTGTGCGCACATTGAATGTCCGTGGTGCTGTCGGGAAAAGAAAAAGCACCACAGAACTACATGTCCGTGGCGCTATCATGAAAAGAAAAAGCATCACAGACTACGTGCCCGTGGCGTTATCGGAAAAAGAAAAGCACCACAGAACAAACAAGCCCGTGGCGCTTTTCCATGGCATTATTGCAAAAAGACACCCACCACAGAGTAGCGTATTTTCCGTGGGGTTAGCGTAGATGGCAAAACCATGTACGAGAGAGCGTTTCCTTCGCTTCGCTATTTCTGCGTACGCGACGCTAACCGTCCGGACGCCCCCTCTCCGGCTTCTTGCTTTCCTTGGGCCGCCCGTACATTTTTACCCTCGCTAGCTAACCTGCGTCTCACTGCCTTGCGCAAACTGGCTGTTGTACAAATCCGCGTAGAAGCCGTCCTGCGCCAGCAGCTCCTCGTGCGTGCCCTGCTCGATCACCGTTCCGTTGTTCATGACGAGAATCAGGTCGGCGTCGCGAATCGTCGAGAGGCGATGCGCAATGACAAAGCTCGTGCGCCCCTTCATCAGCCCCGCCATCGCTTGTTGAATCAACAGCTCTGTCCGGGTGTCGACGCTGCTCGTCGCCTCATCGAGAATCAAAATCGCCGGATCGGCGAGGAACGCGCGCGCGATCGTCAGCAACTGCTTTTGCCCCTGGGAAATGTTCGAAGCCTCTTCATTCAGCACCGTCTCATACCCTTCCGGCAACGTCCGCACAAAATGGTCCGCGTGCGCTGCCTTCGCCGCCTGCACGATTTCCGCTTCAGTCGCCCCTGCTCTGCCGTAGGCGATGTTTTCCTTGATCGTGCCGTTGAACAGCCACGTATCCTGCAGCACCATTCCGAACTGGCTGCGCAGCTCGCCGCGCGGCAGGTCGCGAATATCGCGGCCGTCTACCGTAATCCGGCCGCCGCCGATCTCGTAAAAGCGCATCAGCAGATTGACCAAGGTCGTCTTGCCAGCGCCAGTCGGACCGACGATGGCGACCGTCATGCCCGGCTTCACGTCGATGTTCATGTCGGTGATGAGCGGCTCGTTTTCCTTGTAGCCGAACGAGACGTGTTCAAACCTCACATGCCCTTGCATGCGGGCCGGGCCAGCAGCGGAAACGGCATCGGTTTCTTCCTCCGGCGCATCGAGCACTTCAAAAATGCGCTCCGCCGAGACGAGCGTAGACTGGATGATGTTGGCAATGTTCGCCGTCTGCGTGATCGGCTGGGAAAACTGCTGGGCGTACTGGATGAACGCCTGCACGTCCCCGATGGCGATGCTGCCGCGCGTAACGAGCACGCCCCCCACCACACAGACGAGCACAAAGCCGATATTGCCGACGAGCATCATCAGCGGCATCATGATTCCGGCGATAAACTGCGCCTTCCAGCCAGACTGGTACAGCTTTTCGTTGATCGCGTCGAACTTTTCGATCGCGCTCTTTTCCCGGCCGAATGCCTTGACGAGCTTGTGGCCCGTGTACATCTCTTCGACGTGTCCGTTCAGCTCGCCGAGCGCCTGCTGCTGTCCTTTGAAGTGCGGCATGGAACGAGAAGCCACCTGTTTGATTGCCACTGCGCTGAGCGGCAAGGTCAAAAGCAAAATGACCGTCATCAGCGGACTGATCGAAAGCATCATCACAATGACACCCAAAAGTGTAATGATCGAGGTAATCATCTGCGTCAAGCTTTGCTGCAGCGTGCCGCTGATCGTATCGACGTCATTGACGACCCGGCTCATGATTTCGCCGTGCGTGCGCTCGTCGAAGTATTTCAGCGGCAGTCTCGCCAGCTTTTCGTTGACTTCCTTGCGCAGCGCATAGACGGTCTTTTGCGCGACTTTCGCCATCAAATACTGCTGGATATAGGCAAACAGCGCGGAAAACAAATACAGCCCGATCAAAGTCAAAATGATTTGCCAAATAGCGGCAAAGTCAAACGTTGCGCCCGGCACTCCCTTCAGCTTGCCCATGAACCCGGCAAAAATCGTCGTCGTCGCATCCCCTAAAAGCTTTGGACTGAGAATGGCGAAGACGGTGCTTGCCGCTGCCGTCAAAAAGACGATGAACAGCCGGAAGCGGTGCGGCTTCAAATAGCCGAGCAGGCGGCGCAGCGTGCCTTTGAAATCTTTGGCCTTTTGCCCGGGCATCGTCAGCATCCCCGGCCCGCCAAAGCCCATCGGACGCTGCCCTCCCGGCCCTGGTCCGGCTCCCGGTCGTCCCTGGAGAGGACGTGGTTGTCCATCACTCATGCGATTTCCTCCTCCGTTAGCTGGGATTTGACGATCTCCTGGTACACGCTACAGGTGGCGAGCAACTCGCGGTGTGTACCGATTCCCGCCACTTTGCCTTCCTCCAGCACGATAATCTGGTCGGCGTCTATCACGGTATTGACCCGCTGCGCGACGATGATGACCGTCGCATCCCCTGTCTCCTGCTTCAAGGCAGCCCGCAGCTTCGCATCTGTCTTGAAGTCGAGGGCGGAAAAGCTGTCGTCAAAAATGTACACCTCCGGCTTGCGGACGAGCGCACGGGCGATGGAGAGGCGCTGCTTTTGCCCGCCTGACAGGTTCTGCCCGCCTTGGGCGAGGACGGTATCCAGCCCGTCCGGCATGCTCGCGATAAACTCGGCTGCCTGCGCCACGCTTACGGCATGGCGGACTTCCTCGTCTGTCGCCTCCTCTTTTCCGTAGCGGATGTTGTCCGCGATCGTCCCCGTAAACAGCAGCGCTTTTTGCGGGATAAAGCCAATGCGGGAGCGCAGCTCGCTTTGCGACCACTCGCGCACATCGACGCCACCGACGCGGACGCTGCCGCTCTCGACGTCATAGAAGCGCGGGATCAGGCTGACCAGCGTTGTTTTTCCTGCGCCTGTTCCCCCGATGATCGCCGTCACCTGGCCGGGCCTGGCGGTAAAAGAAAGCTCAGACAGTGCAGGCTTCTCTGCGCCAGGATAGCGGAACGTCACCTGCTCGAAAGCGACTTGCCCGCCTTTTCCCGCGCCAGATGGGTCTGGCTTTTCCCTGTCGACAATGATCGGCTCTGTCGCGAGCACCTCGTGAATGCGCACCGCCGAAGCCGAAGCTCTCGGCACCATGCTAAACATCATCGACGCCATCATCAGCGAAAACAAAATTTGCATCGCATACTGCAAAAACGCCATCAGGTCGCCTACCTGCATGTGCCCGGCGCTGATCCGCAAGCCGCCGAACCAGATGATGGCAATCGACGTGACGTTCATCATCAGCATCATGACAGGCATCATCCCCGCCATGATCTGGTTGGCTTTGATCGCCGTCGCCGTCAAATCTTCATTGGCACGGTCGAACCGCTCCCGCTCGTGCTCCGTCCGGTTGAACGCCCGCACGACGCGGATTCCGGTCAACGACTCGCGCAGCACGAGATTCAGCCTGTCGATTTTGCCCTGCATTGCTTTGAAGTACGGAATCCCTTTTGAACCGATCAAAAAAATCGCCAATGCCAAAATCGGAATCGCCACGATGATGACGAGAGACAGCTCCGCGTCCTTCGACAGCGCCATGATGATTCCGCCAAAACACATCATTGGTGCCATCACCAGCATCCGCAGCATCATGTTCAGCACTTGCTGGACTTGCGTAATGTCATTGGTCGTCCGGGTAATCAGCGAGGCCGTCCCGTGCTTGTCGAACTCCTGCAACGAAAAACGTTCGACGTGGCTAAACACGCTGCTGCGCAGCCGCATGCCAAAGCCGGAAGCAGAGCGGGAAGCCAAATAGCTCGCCGCGACGGACAAAGCAGCCGCGACGGCGGATACTAGCAGCATCCAGCCTCCGGTTCTCCAGATATAGGCCGTGTCTTCCTTGACGATCCCTTCGTTGACGATATGGGACATCAGGTTTGGCAAATATAAATTCGCCAGCGATTGCAGCAACATAAAAAACATCGTCATGGCGACCATATAACGGTATGGCCGCAAAAAACGCAATAATTTCAGCAAACAAATCCTCCTCTTGCTTGATAGGCTGCGGCGGCGGATGCCCTCACGCCCGCACCATCGCGACGCACGATTCCGTCGCCGCTTCGATGTCCGGCGAGAGCAACTGCTTGACCTGCTCCATGTCGTGTCCTTCTGCGAGCAAGCTTCTCTTTTTCCGCTGCAAAAAACCCATGGCGTGCATCATGGCTCCCCAATATTGTTCTGCGAGCAGCTCCGGCTCCATCCGGCGAATATCGCCTGTCTCCATTCCGCGGCGCAACGTCTCCACCAGTACCTGCAAATTGTTGTCGCGCCACAACAGCGTCTTCAACTCGTCCCCTGTGAACAGCTCGCGCAGGTCGTGGCGCATGCGGAAAAAGAACATGACGTGCACGGAGCTTTCAAACAAATTGTGGAACATGACGTGCGCGAATTGCCGGCACAGCTCTGTGGCCGTCCCCTCCTGGGAAAAATGATGGCGGGTGTGCTTGTTGGAGAGCTGGAACATATGCACAAACAAATCGCGAAACAACGAGCGCTTGTCTTTGTAGTAGTAATACACCAATCCCCTGGCCACGCCGGCACGCTCCGCCACATCCTTGATATCTGCGGCTGCGTATCCTTTTTCCACGTAAACAGCAAGAGCGCCCTGCATGATCGCTTCTTTGCGCTGGGCGCGAATTTCTTCATTCTGCTCCTTTGAGCGAGGCACGAGCTGCTCCCTCCTTTTTCATTGACTTTCGTGTCAGTCAAAATATAATCCTCCTGCCAGCAAGTGTCAAGAGGCGAATGTCGGGCCTTGGTTTAAAACGAATGCATGTTCTCTCCCGCCTTGAGCCACCTTATGCATAAGGAGGGATTCCGTGATGAGCGAGAAAAGCTTTGAGCAAATTTACGCCGACTACAAAGCGGCAGGCGAGCAGCAAGCGTTGCAGGAAAGCGCAGGAGCGAAAAGAGTCCTATCGCCTGATTCAGACAAAGAGCGGATCGTCGCCGTGCGCAAAAACGATGACGGAGACTTGATCGCATTCAAAACAAGCAACGGACGTGAGCTGGACTACGTCACCGCCTTGCAGGAAGCAAAAGCGGGACAACTTGCGCACGTAGACGTGTTTCACAAATACGGACGGGATATTTTGCGCAGCGAGCCGGACGGCATCAAAGAAAACAATCTGGACCAGTTGCCCATTTTTTGACCACAGGAAAAAAGCGCTCAGGCTGGTGAGCGCCGCTTGGCGTTGCAGGTGCAGGCTGTTGGCTAAGCGGCCTGCTTTTTTTATTGGTGCTTTGGAATCGGCCACGCCTAAGTAGCCCGGAAGACGAATACTTATGAGAAAAAAGTATGCATGACATTCTTTTCCAAAGGGAAAACAAGGCTTTCCATCTTGTTTTGGAAAGGTACCCGTAATGAAAAAACCGTTTCGCGAAACGTGGATCGAGGTCAATCTCGATGCCGTCAAAAGAAACATCCGCGCGATTCGCCGCCATATTCCGAAGCTGTAAGGCAAGCAGGGGAACGCGGAGATTACGGTCGATGAAGTGGCGGAAATGCTCGGGACGATCAACTATGAAGTCGTCGCTACTTTGAGCAACCGCATTCCGCGCCTGTTTTTGGAGAAAGGCGAGGTCGTGGAGGTGAGCCATTTGCTGCCGGAAGGATAACCGCATTAAAATCTCCCCCTCATGCACAGCGTCTGCCGGCTCGCGAGGGGGAGATTTTTTATGCGGCTGTATGTGGAATAATTTAGCGGCGACGGCAAAAAATAAAACCACGATACTCATGGAAAGGAATGGAAGCATGAAGTCGAGATGGACATCCGCCATCCTTTGGTTGCTTGTGCTCAGCTTGCCACTCATTGGCTGCAAGGCTGGCGAAAGATTGCAAATCCAGGAGAAGATCCCCGCTCCGCTGTCTTCCGAACAAGAACAAACGCAAGGGCCAAAACCCGTTGTGCTCATCCTCATTGATTCGTTGATGGACAAGCCGCTGCAGGAGGCGATTCGCCAGGGGCGCGCTCCTGCCTTGGCCTTTTTGCGGGAAAAAGGGCACTACTTCCCCCATGTCGTCAGCTCGTTTCCGACGATGTCCGTGACGATCGACAGCACGTTGCTGACCGGGACCTACGCCGATCAGCATCACGTGCCGGGTCTGTCCTGGTACAACGAACAAGAAAAGCGGATGGTTTACTACGGTTACGGCCCAAAGGAAGCGATGAAGATTGACCAGCCGCAGGTGCTGCTGGACGCGATTTGGCAGTTGAACCAGAGTCAGTTGAATCCGCAGACAAACACGATCCACGATGTGCTGGCCGACCAAGGCAAAGATTCGGCTTCCATCAATGCGATTGTGTGGCGGGGCAAGACCGAACATGCCTTAAAAATCCCGCATCTGATCGAGATTGCCGCGCAACTGCCGGAAGAGCTGAACGTAACCGGGCCGAAGCTGCTGTCTTACGCCGCCTTTGCCCAGCTCGATCCGAACCAGAAGCGCCATACGCGCATCTGGCGCAAATACGGCATGAACGACGAGTTTTCCGCCCAGGAAACTGCTTTTTTGATCGCGCATGACAGGCTGCCGCCGCTCACGATCACGTACTTGCCGGAAAATGACATGGAGGTCCACCGCAAAGGCCCGCTGACGCTGGAAGGGATTGAAAATGCCGACAAGGCGCTGCAAACCGTGCTCGACGCCTTTGGCTCGTGGGACAAGGCCGTCGAGGAGGTGCGCTGGATCGTCATGGGAGACAGTGCCCAAAGCGCGGTGCAGGATGATCGGCAAGCGGCGACGATTGATTTGCGCAGCTTGCTCGCCTCGTACCGGATTTCCTCGATCAGCCGGCCGCCGCAAGCAACCGACCAGATCGTGATCGCCGCCAACGAGCGGATGGCGTACGTCTACGCGCTCGATCCGCAGCTTTCGCTCTCTGCCGTCGCGGCACAGTTGCAGCGCGAACCGCGGATGGACGTGATCGCGCGAAAAGAAGGACAGTCAATCGTCGTCACGGCAGGAGGCAGCAGCAAGCAGATGACGTACAAGCCGGGCGGTCCCGTCAAGGACGAGTACGGGCAGACGTGGACGATCAGCGGAGACACAAGCGTATTGGACATGACCGTGAGCAAAAAGCGGCTCACGTACGGGAAGTATCCCGATGCGTTGGCCCGGCTGCACGGAGCCATGAACTCCCACCCCGGAAGATACGTCATCGCCACCGTGCAGCCCGGCTACGAGCTGATTACGGAAAGCTCCCCGACCCATATCGGCGGCGCTGCCCACGGCTCGCTGCATGCAGCCGACTCGCTCGTCCCGCTGCTCGTCACCGGAACCGATTCGCGTCCGAAATCGTTGCGCATCGTCGACCTCAAGGAATGGCTGCTGCGCCTGGTCAACGAAACCGACTAGGCGGATGCTGCTCTAGCCTTTGTTGATCCGCTGTCTGGCCGATTCGCGTTTGCCTGTGGCGGGAACGAGCTCGCCCACTTCTCCCAGGCCGAAAACAGGCATATTGACATACACACATTCGTAATGGCCCGCTTCTACCAAGTACGTCTCATGGTAAATTCCGACCGAGCCGTCTGCGCCCACTGCCTGATTGAACTTTTTCCACGCCTTCAGGTGCAGTGGGGCGTGCCGCGCATATTTTTCCAAATGCTCAAACGAACGCCAATATTGAATCTGGGTGATCGTGCACAGGCTCATGCTGGAGCGACTGCCCAAAAAGCCAAGCTCGGGATTTTGATACAGCTCCTCCACCATTCCGCCCATCGCCCGCGCAACCGGAAGCCATTTGTGAACCGCCAGCAGTTGGTTGATCCGCATGCCGATGATGAACACTACGTATGACCCTTCCATTTTTGCCGTGTACCGTCCAGGCACAATTTTCGCCATTGCGCTCTCCTACCTTGTCAAAGATTTGAGATGAAGCTCATAGCAAGCCATAAAATCGTCCGACCGGAACAAATGCGCCGTCAAATACGCCCCGTAAAACATGGAGAACAGCAGCACGACAGCCTCCTCCTCGCTGACATCGTCGGCGAGTTCCCCGTCTTCGCGCGCTTCCCGCACACAGCGCACAAAAATCTGGTGCAAGTCCGCATCGCTGAAGGGCGCCCTGTCGCTGACATCGGGGAACAGCAAGGCCAGCTCCGCCGCTGACAGCGTCGGGACGCACGGATGCATTTTTTGCTCGGCGAGAAAGCTAATCAGGCTGAGCATAATCCCCGGATACTTCTCGCTTTCCTCCGCCACCATGGAAAAGATGTGGCGCACAGCAGCAAAGCCCCGCTTCCCGTTGGCTGACAGCTCGCAGAAGCAGCGCGCCTGCCAGATGCTCATGAAATAGATGAGCAGCTCCTCTTTTTGCGGAAAAAACTTGAAAAACGTCACCTTGGATACTTCTGCACGCTCGCAAATATCGTCGACGAGCACGCTGCGAAATGTTCCTTCGTCGATCAGGGCCAGTGCTGCCTCCAGTAAGGCGAGCTTCGTTTTTGCTTTTTTCTTTTCTCGCAGCGAAATCGTTTCCGTCATAGTTCCCTCTCTTTCGTTTTCCAGTTACATCCAAGAAATACAATAGCATTTATATTAACTCGAGTAAAGTTTTTTATTTAAGTAAATGAATTGTACAACGGCGTTTTCTCCTCTTCCAGTAGCCAATGGCCCCAAAAGCCATACCATAGGTAAAGAGCCCTGCGAAGGAGAGAATCCCGTGAGAATTTGCTTTTCCTGTAATCTCATCGAATTCAAGCCAAAGGGAAACGTCCTGCAATTTTTTATTTTGCTGCGTTCCGTCGACCGTATCGTGACGAAGCTTGGCGCGAGCGAGCGCAAGCGGTACGTGCTCGATTGCGTCTTGCCTTTTCAGTTCCGCAACGGAACGGGCGGCTTTACGTTTGAACACGTCCGGTTTCACAAGTCGGACGATCTCGTGAATGACATCATCGCCCGCGACCAAAAGCACAAATACGACTTTTTGTTTATCCGTGGCCGCAACGAGGCTTTTCACCTGGTGGAAAAAAAGCCTGCGCTCGGCAAAAAGCTGCTCTATTTGGCCGTCCAGTATAATTTGCGGGACCCGTACATCATGGGCAGACTGGATCACATTTTCCAGCATTCCCGCGTCGTCTTTTTCCAGACGGAGCCGAATGCCGACAGATATCGCCGCTACCAGCTCAGCAAAGCGAAATACTCGGCGCAGGAGCTACAGCGCAAAATCCAGGTGCTGCCCCAGTTCGTCGAACCCCACGACGGCGAGCCGCTCACCCGTCTGCCTGGCGAGCCTTTGCATCTGATCTGGGCAGGCGTCATCCGACCGCGCTATGGACTTGCTGTCGCCACCAAAGCGATTCGCCTGATTCGCAAAAGATATCCGAAAGCGAAGCTGCGCGTCCTCTATCCGTCCATCGTCGGCAGCTATCAAAAAAAGGCGCGGATTCTGCTGCGCACGTCTGGCGTCGCCGACCACGGGCAAAAGTCGATGTGGACGACCCAAAAGATGATCGTGCAAAGCGGCATCGGCATTGCGCTGCTCTACGACGATACCCCGGACCAGAACCCGTCTCACTCGTACTTGTCCCGGATCATCGAATGCATGGCGCTCGGCGTCCCTGTCCTGACGACCAAAACGATCGGCAATCTCGCGTTGCTGGGCGAACATTACCCGCTGTTTGTGCAGGATGCCCACGACATCGCCTTCCATTACGAAAAGCTGCGCGATCCCGCCTACTACCAGGACATGAGCCAGTACGTCCGGGCGCGCGGGGAGCGCTTTCTCGCCGACAACGCCGTCCAGCCGTTTTGGCGCGTGCTGCAAAGCGAGTACAGGCAGCGCAAATAGCAAAAAAAGCCAACACGCCCGCAAGCAAGCGTGTTGGCTTTTTGGTTATTTCATCATTTTTCCCATGCGATAAGCTGCTTCCATGATGTAGGGAGCGTACTCGCTCATTTTTTCCGGGGTGAGCCGGTTGGATGGGCCAGATGCAGCGATTGACGCCACCAGTTGTCCGTTGCGGTTGAAGATCGGCACCGCTACGGCCGCTGTCCCCAGCTCGCGCTCCTCCACGCTGGTTGCAAAGCCAAGTCTTTTGATCTGGTCGAGCTGCTCGACATACGCCTCCCGATTGACGTATTCCGGCCAGTCCGGATCGTTCAGAACTTGTTCCAGCACATGCGGCTCGTCATAGGCGACCAACACCTTGCTGGACGCCCCGACGGCCAGCGGCATGCGCGCCCCGATCGGCGCGACCCTGCGAATCGGCTGCCGACTCTGCACAGCCTGAATGCGTATTCGCTCGTTTCCATCGCGCACGTACAGGCTGATCGTTTCCTCTACCAAATCCCGCAGCCTCTCCATCTCGGGCAAAAGCAGTGTGGCGGGATCGTCGTTATGCGTCAGGTTGGCGGAAAGCTCCCAGATGCGAAAGCCTAACCGATATTTTTCCGTCTGGACATCACGGATGAGAAAGCCCTTGTTTTCCAACGTCGCCAGCAAACGATGCACCGTGCTTTTATGCAAGGAAAGCCGACTCGATATCTCACTTAGCCCAAGGTCTGTGGCGTCCGTAAAACAGAGCAGGATATCCAAAGCACGCTCGACGGAACGAACGTTTGCTTTTTGTTCATCCATTTGTTCTTACACCTGCTTCCTACTTGGTTCCGTTCGTTTCATCTGATGAAACAAATATGCTACTTTTCAGTATACAAAAATTAATAGCATAGTAAAGAGCGAATCTTCCCCCGCCGAGCCAAATCCTACCTATTTTTTTGCGGCAAGGACATTCCCACAAGCGCTGAAACAAGCCGGACATACATTAGGAAAGAATCATGCGTTTCACATCACGATTGGGGGAATGACCTCTTTGGGCAATAAAAGCGAGTCAAAACTGACCAAGTACTACGTGCTGCGGGCAAGCTCCGCTCTGTCCGGCGCGCTGCCAAAGACGCGCAAGTTTTCCAGGCGCGCTCTGTACAAGTTTCTCGACCGTTACCGCAAAGTGATCGCCAAGCCAGCCTCAGGCAGCGGAGGCGCGGGAGTCATCCTCGTGACCGGGCTCGGCGGCGGCCGCTATCGGGGCCAGCGCGGGGCCAAGCGCAAGACGAAGCACGGCAAAAAAGCGGCGTACAAGCATTTGGCCGCAAAATCAAAACGCGCTATCTCGTGCAGCAGGGCATATCGCTTGCTCGCGTCAACAGCTCGCTGTTTGACGTCAGAGTCATGGTGCAGCGAAAAAGCGGACAGCCTTGGGTAGTGGCGGGCAAAGGCTACATCATCACCAACATTAAGCGCAGCGGTGGCAAAGTGCTCCCGCTCTCCACCGCGATTTGGCGCTCGAACATTCGCGGGGCCTCGTCCTCGGCGATCGTCTCCCGTTTGCAGCAGGTCGCACTGCTCGCAGCGAAACGGCTGGCCCGCTACTACACCCGCCAGCGCGTCTTCGGCTTCGATATGGGCATCAATGCAAACGGGCGCGTCTGGATCATCGAAGCAAACTTGCGGCCAGACATTTCCTTGTTCCAGAAGCTCGCCGACAAAAGCATGTACCGCACCATCCTGGCCTATCGCCGCCACGGATGAACAAGCGGGTGTCCCCCTGGCAGGCAAGGCTGCCTCGCGGGGATACCCTGCTTTCTTTTTCGGGGCTGGTCCGCCTGCAATGGGAAAGGGGCGCATCCCGTCGTCTGCGTCAGACATGCGGGACAGCCCCCTGTTTATTTGGCCTTGTTTATTAAAAATCGAAGTTGTCCGGATCGGGTCCAAAGCGCTTGTTCTCGTTCAGCGCACTGATTTTTTCCACGTCTTCGGCACTCAGCGCGAAGTCAAACACTTGTGCGTTTTGCACGATGCGCTCAGGCGTAATGGATTTCGGAATGGTGACAACCTCGTTTTGCAAATCCCAGCGAATGACGATTTGCGCAGGCGACTTGCCGTATTTTTGTCCCAGTTCCACCAACAGCGGATGATCGAGATTCCCCTGCATCAGCGGGCTCCACGCCTCCAACTGGATGCTGCGCTCTTTGCAATACGCGTGCAGCTCTTTTTGCGTGAGCAGCGGATGGTACTCGACCTGGTTGACGACAGGCGTGATCTCGCTGTGCTTTTTCAGTTCTTCCAGATGGTGAATGTGAAAATTGCTCACGCCGATCGCTCGCACGTATCCATCGCGGTACAGCTTCTCCAGCGCTTTCCACGTCTCCACAAACTTGTCTTTTACCGGCCAGTGGATCAGGTACAGGTCGAGCGTATCCAGCCCCAGCTTTTTCATGCTCGCGTCGAAAGCTTTGAGCGTCGACTCGTAGCCTTGGTCGGCGTTCCACACCTTTGTCGTGATGAACAACTGGTCGCGGTCGATTCCCGCCTGGCGGATTCCTTCGCCCACGCCTTCCTCGTTGCCATAGGCAGCAGCGGTGTCCACACTGCGGTAGCCCGCCTCAATAGCCGAGCGGACTGCCACTGTTTCATTGCCATCTTTTGCTTTCCAGACGCCCAGACCCAGCCAAGGCATTTCCACTCCGTTGTTCAAAACGGAACGATCTGTGATTTGTGTTGCCATCCGATCTCCTCCCGACTCGCGCTGTTTATGTACTTACATTAAGAAAGTATATCACAGGTTGAGCGATCGGAAAACTCGACTGCTATCTTTTGGAAAAAAACAATCCCCCTCAAACATCAGGGAGGCTCGCTTCTCTTGCTCTAGTACAGACGATTGGTGTAGCTGTCTTGCAAGCCCTCTGCCACCTCTTTTGCAGAGATGCCAGGGAGCTTCACGTGGTCTGCCAGCATTTTGGCAATATTAGGCGTCGTGCCAGCCTCCGGCCACTTGTCCGGCTTCCACAGCCCGGAGCGCATAAACGCCTTGGCGCAATGCACGTAGCACTCTTCCACCTGCACGCCGATTCCGAGCGCGGGAACCTTGCCCTTTACAGCCATTTTCTCCAAAATATCCTGGTCCTGGATCACACATGCCCGTCCGTTGATCCGCAATGTTTCTTCCAGCGTCGGAATCAAAAAAATCAGGCCGATGTGCGGATTGACCAGGATGTTGGTGATGGAATCCATCCGCTTGTTCCCCGGCCGCTCCGGGATGACCAGATGGCGGTCGTCGATGATGTGCACGAAGCCCGGCGCATCTCCGCGCGGCGAGGCATCGCAGTTTCCTTTTTCATCTGCGGTAGAAATAATCAGAAAAGGCGATTGAGCGATATAATTCCGGCAATGCTCATCGAGCTGGGAGATCGACTTGTTTTGCACCAGGGGGCTCGGTACTCCGAACGTTTCTCGCAGTTGCTCCTCGGACGTGACTACTTCGCGAAATATTCCGAATCCTGACATGACTGCACCTCTTTTTCCTGTTATGGAAAAGCATTACCTCCATCATACCATAACCAGCGGCTGTTCACGGCACCGATTTGCCTTCCCGCGCTCAGCGGCTGCCTTCGACGCACTGCTGAATGTACTGCACGGACTGGGCGTTCAGATAACGGTCCTCGATCAATAGCGGCAAAAAGCGCGACTGCCGCTTCAAATAGTCGCCGACGATGCTGGTGCACACAATCAGGCTCGGCTTCGCGGACAAAAACTCATCCAAGGACGACGGGTATTCCATCGAGCCGATTTGCAGCTCCAGGTGCGTCATCCCCGCGTTGAGGATGGATTGGCGGAAATTGTAGGCGCCCTCCCATGTCGTGCCGCCGATTCCCACGAGGCTGCCAGGAGGGAGCTGCTGCAACTCCCGGATCGACTGGAGATTCGATTCCAGCAAGCAGCCGATGACCTTCGGAACGTCGCTGTCCCCCAAGCTGTCCAGCCATTTTTGCACCTCTTCTATGTGTAAAAACGTCGTGACGACGAGATCGTAGTAGCCGTTGAGAATGCTGCTTGCAAACTGCTCCAGGTCTTTAATCAGGCACGGCTTGACGGTGTAGCCGGTCGCCTTTTCCAGCTCGACCGCGTATTCCTGCACCTGTACGACATTACACTCGGCAAACAGGATGGCTGGCTTCGTCCGGCCCTGTGCCTTCTGGAAGGCCGGCTGCTTCGCCTTTTCCAGAACGCGGGACAAGATCGTCTCTTCCCGCTGCTTTGCTGCGATTCCCTGGTCGACCTGGGCGCTCTTTTTCGGGAGCTTGTCCGCGACAAACGCCGCTCCGGCATCGTCCAGCGTCACGTAGCCTTCCGCTTCCAGCGCTGCATACGCGGCTTCGACCGTTTGTTGCTTCAGCCGCAAAAAGCCGGACAGCTCGCGGATCGTCGGCAGTTTGTCCTGCGGCTGATAAATTCGTTGCTCCATCAAGTTTTTCAACTGTTCCTTCAATTGACTAGAGACGGGAATGGAGGATGGACCATTGACAGACTTCTGCATCAAATCACCCCGTGAAAAAGGTATCGCAGTAATATTCTGTCATATTACAATAGGATAATTGGACAAAGCAAGTGCCAGATACGAGAGCCAATTCGCATCCGGCACATTCTTTTCTCAATCTCCACGCGGCGGAAATTCGCCAAGCACGCAAATGATATAGTTTACGCCTAAATAGGGTTGTCTGTTGTTGTGCGGCATCCCTTCTCCTGCGGGCGAAACGGCGAACTGGCTAAGCGTTGTCTGTGCCGACGCATCGGCTGGTCCGTAAGCCAAAAGCCCGCCTCTGCCCTCCGTGTTCGACCAGATCATCCCGTCCGGGTTGTTTGTCGTCGGCCTCTCCGCAGCGTTTGGAACGTGCGTATGCCCAGGCATCTGTGAGGTATTTAGCGTCACCGTGCTGCTGCCTCCCTGATCTCCGAACGCTTTCGGCGTCAAGCCATTGCCTGTTCCGTGGTGCATCGGCGCCGTCCCTTGCAAATTGGGCAAAGCAAACGTCATTTTGCCATCCCCGCCAAATCTCGTCCCCAAAATGGCAAACAGCGGCGTAAACTGCCCGATCGAAAGCAAACTTCCGTCGCAAAAAGCCCAGTTTTTCGGTGCGAACTGGCCTGTAAAAATCCGAATCTCCCCGACAAAGCCGTCCATTTTTCATTCCTCCTCGATCAGTTAGTTACGGGAAGGGTATATCCCTTGTATAGCAATGCAGTAATTGAGCACCTGGTAAGGCTGCATGTTGTTGTGCGGCTGGCTCCCTCCGGCTGCGCCCAGGGCATCGCCGCGCATCGTCGCATTCGGGGCGGCCGCAAACGCTTGTACATTCGTCATGGCCCATACGTTTGCTTCGGCCTTTCCGATTGATCCCGAGGTCGACAGCGGCTTGGCGACGTGCGTGTGCGGCGGCATTTCCCCAATGCTCAGCACATGCGCTTCCTCGCCGCCAGCCTGTCCGAGCGTGATTCCGTTTCCGGTGTGGACAGGCACTCGCCCCCGCAGGTCAGGCAAGGCAAAGGTCGTGACGCCGTTCCCCCCATAAGTCGCTCCGAGGATCGAATACAGCGCCTGGTGCTGGGCAATTTGCAAAATGGATCCATCACACAGCGCCCAGCCCCTCATCGGGAACGGAAAAGCAAAGGCGCGAATTTCTCCGAGAAATGGTTCTGACATCGCAATCTACCTCCCCTGGATAAATGTGTTGCCTACGATTGGACTGGATAATAGCCTATTGTCGCAATGATGAAACTGATAACGGTATAGGGCATCATGTTATTGTGCGGCTGGTTGCCGCCGATGCTTTCCACGGCGAGAGGGCTCATCTGGATCGCCGCCTGATTTTGCGAAAATTGCGAAATCCGCTTCGCCCAAACATGCCCGCCTGGTTCCACATCAGTCCCGTCCGTTGACGATACGTTGACCGTATGGGTGTGCGTCGGCAATTGGCCAGACTGAAGGACGACCGTCTCGGTTCCGCCCATCGCTCCCAGCGGGTAAGCAGTTTGCGTGGACGGGTTGGTGCCCATGTGTACAGGCACTCGGCCGCGCAGATCGGGCAAGCCAAACGTGGTCATCCCGTCACCGCCATAGGTCGTTCCAATCACACTGAACAGCAGTTCATTTTCCGCTATCGAAAGCAATTGCCCCTCGCAAAACGCCCAGCCCCGCGGCGCATAAGTTCCCGCAAACATCCTGATTTCTCCCACATATGGTTCCATCGTTGTTGCTCCCTCCTTGTTTGCTTCTGCGTATTTGCCCGAAAAGCAGTCTCCGGTCTCTGCTTGCCGGTCTTGTCCTTCGCAAGTCAGAAAGTGCCAGCCGTATAGCTGGCACCTTCTTCTCTCAAAAAACACGGCGCTACTTTCTGACCTCCACCCGCACGCTGGCGGTCTTGCCTTCGTAGTTGATGGTGACGATCGTTTTACCCGCCTTGCGGGCAACGATGTTCCCGTCGATCACCTCGGCGATCTCCGGATCCTCTACCGTCCACTCGGCGTCCTCTGCAATCAGGTCCTGGTACCCTTTTTCATACGTGCCCGTCAGGACGAGCGCTTTTTCCTGCCCTTCCTTCAAGCGGACGTAGGCAGGTGCGACCTCGATGCGTCTCGGCTGTTTTTCCTCGACAACCAGCAGGCGGACCCTGAATTTCCGTTTGTCTATGCTCCCGGAAATGACGGCTGTACCTGTCGCCTTGGCAACCATCCTGCCATCCTCGTCAACCTCCACGACATCCGGATTGGAGGAAGTCCATTCTACTTGATCCGTCACATCTTCTGTCGTGTCGTCGCCGTACAGCGCCACCAGCTCCAACTGCCTTTCCTCGTCTACCGCAAGCACGCCCTCGGTCCGGGAAAGCAGGCTGACTTTATCGCTTGTGCGGGTTGTGATCGTAACCGGGATTTGCAGCTCTTGCCCTTCGTACGTTACCGTGATGACGTCCTCGCCTTCGTCGCTGCCAGCCGTAATCTGGCCCGCTGCTACCGTGACGAGGCCGCGCTTCGTGCGGTACTCTACCTTTTTGTCTGTGGTGATCTCTGTCTTCTCGTCCCCTTCGACCTTGAAAATCTGGACGTGCGCCCGCTCTTTTGGCTTCAGGCGGAACGCTTTTTTCGAGGCTTGCAGGGAGGAAGAATCGGCCTCTTCCTTGACCGTTACTTCTACCGTATCCGTGTAGCCGCCATCGACAGTAGTGACGGTAATGCGCGCAGTCCCTGCTGCCCGTGCCACGATGTTCCCCTGACTGTCTACCTCCGCCACAGCGGAATGGCTGCTCGCCCATCTGACCCGTTTGTCGCTCGCATTTTCCGGCTGAATCACAGCGGTCACTGTGCGCGTATCGCCTGCTTGCAACTGCAGGCTGCTCGCATCGAGCTGTACGCCTGTCACCTTGACCGTTGTTGGCGGAGTCGGAACGTAAACGGACAGCCTGATTTGCGCCTCCAGTTCAATCGTGTTGTGCGCCTCGTCGCGCAGTTGCAGCAGCACTTTTTTCATCCCGTTGCCGGAAGGAAGCCGCCACGGAACCGTTGGAGCCGCCTGTTCCCAGTCGCTCCAGCCCTCGTTTTCATTGGCGAAGCGCATTTCTACCTCTCCCAGCGAGTCGGTGGCGGTAACGTTCAGCGTCACATTGACCGAGCTTGCCGTCGCAGCGTCGTTGTTAATGGCAAACGTGCCCTGCGGAGGCGTTTTGTCGATGGTAAAGGCAATCTGCGTGAAGTTGCTTGCGGCGTCGGTGACGACCAGTTCGTGCTCGCCCTCATCGCTTACCGTCGTGCCGCTTGTAAATGACTGACCGTCGAGTGTAGCCGTGCCCTCGTTGAACGTGATCTGCACGTCTTCCCGGTAGCTTTTGCCATTCTCGACACCATGCACGACCGGCGCGTTCATATCAAGCTCGATGCTGCTTGTAAAGGACGAGACATTTCCGGCCTGATCGCGCAGTTGCATGCGAACGATTTTGCTCCCATCGTTTGCCGACAGCTCCCACGGCAGCGCCGAAACGACGTCGCTCCAGGCGTTCCACTCTTCATCCTCGTTGGCGAAGCGAGCCTGCACAGGGCCATTGGCATCTGCTGCCGTAACCGTCAAGTTGACCGTCCGCGTCTCTGTCACGAGGTTGCCCCCGTTAATGAGCAAGCTTCCCGCCGGCATGGTCGTATCCAGAACAATCGTATCGCTTACGTCCGTCGTGTACCCCGCTTTGTCCTCCAGGCGCACGTAGACGGTTTTGCCGCCATCTGCTTCGGACAGCGTCCACTCTTTTGTCAGGGCAAACGGCTCGGCTGGGCTCCATGTGCTTCCATCGTTGGAAAAGGACATGCGCGTGTCCGGTGCGCCTTTGTTTGCGTAAAGATCCAGCGTCACATTGCGCGAGGTTGTGAACGCCGCGCCCTGATTAATCGCGAGCGTCCCTGTCAAAGGCGTCTTGTCGATCGTAAAAAAGATGGTTGTTTTGTTTCCGGCCGCATCCGTTACGACGAGCGTGTACTGCCCGTGCTCAGTAACGGTTGTTCCGCTAAGGAAAGGAGCGTCGTTCAACGTAGCCGTCCCGTCCGAAAAGGAAATCTGCTGGTCGGAGTTGTACACGCCCTCATGGGTCACCCCGCTGACTACAGGCGGTGTCGTATCGAGCATGATAGACTTTTGCAAGTCGCGCACGTTGCCCGCGCGATCGCGCAGTTGCAAAAAGACTGTTTTCGTACCGTCTCCGGTGGATAGCTCCCACGCTTTCGTCTGCTGCGCCGGCTCCCAGTCCGACCAGTCATTCGTCCCTGTAGGGGAGAAACGCATTTGCAGTTGATCGTCCGCATCCGCGTATTGCAGCTTCAGTTCAACCTGCCGCTCGTTCGTCACGCTCTGGTCGTCATTGATCGTAAAGCTTCCGGTCGGGGCGGTTTGATCCAGCGTAATGTGCGCCTCCCATGTCGCCTCGTTCCCGGCCGCATCTCTCAGCTTGACCGCCACGCGCTTTTGCCCATCGCCGGAACTGAGTGTCCACGACTTCGTAGCCGCAAACGGTTCGGATGGCTGCCACCCTTCCGCGTCATTGGCGAAGGCGGCCGTCATCGGGGACATATCCGTCACATTCAACTGCAGCACGACCTGCGGGGTGTTCGTCCAGTCCTCGCCATTGTTGATCGTGAAGGTTCCCGCAGGCTTTGTCCGGTCAACCGTGAAGGAAACGGTCGTGGTATTGCCTGCCACGTCCGTGACAACCAGCGTGTACGTGCCGTCCTCGCTGATCTGCTCGCCATCCGCAAACGGCTCGCCGTTCAGTACAGCCGTCCCTTCCGAAAAATGAACGGTGACCTCCTGGTTGTAATAGTTGCCAGCCGCAACGCCTGTCACTTCCGGCGGAACCGTATCCAGCAAAATGCTGGCAGAGCGCGTGACTTCATGCCCCGCCGCGTCGCGGAATTTGGCGTAGACCGTTTTGTTTCCGTCGCCGCTGCTCAATTTCCACTGCAGCTCAGGCTGGACAGGCTGCCATCCGCCTGCAAACACGCCGTCCGTATTGGAGAGCGTCATCTCTACAGGGCCTTGCGCATCTGTCGCTTCGATCAGCAGCTTGACAGTCGCAGACGAAGTCGCCGTATTCGCAGCGTTCGTTCCTTTGATCGACAGGGCGGCTTCTGGCGGAGTCGTATCCAGCGTAATGCTGTCCTCGTATTCCCGCTCATGCCCCAGCCCGTCTTTCAGCTTCATTTTCACGGTTTTGCTTCCGTCTCCGGGGCTCAGTTCCCATGCTTTCGTGGCGGCAAGCCACTCCCATCCGGACCAGGTGGCCCCATCGTTGGAGAAGTTCATCTGAAGCTGGCCGATGCCTTCCCCGTCCGTCCCCGTGATCGTCAACACAACATTTCGCTTTGTCGTAAACGATTGGCCGCTTTCGATCTGCAGGGATCCCGTCGGAGCGGTTGTATCGAGAAAAAACGAAAGCGTCGTCGTGTTTCCAGCCATATCTGTCACTCTCAGCGTATAGTTGCCATCCGCCGTCACCTTGTAGCCGCTGACAATCGCGGCCCCGTTCAGAACCGCTGTCCCTTCGTTAAAGGTGATCGTCACAGGCTCCTTGTAATCGCCTCTGTCGACCACTCCCGTCACGAGTGGCGGGGTCGTGTCCAGCGTGATTGTGGCGCTGGCGGAAATCTGATGGCCGGCTTCATCCTGCGCCTGCATGTAGACCGTCTTTACTCCGTCTCCCGCCGCTAACGTCCAGGGATAGGAAGACGACGGGCTGTAAGCTTTCCAATCATCCGTCCATTGATCGGCGGCATTCGAGAACCGCACCTGTAACGGCTTGCCGAGATCAGGATCGGTGACTGTCGTTTTCAGACTGACCTGATTGAAGCTGGTGTAGAACATGCCCTCGTTAATCGTCAGCTCGGCAAAAGTCGGCGGCTCCTGCACATCCTCGACCCGGATCGTAAATGCTTTGGTGAGCGTGTTTCCGGCGGAGTCGCTCACCTTGACGTCGATGGAATAGCTGCTTTTCGTCTCATAGTCAAACGATGCCGTGGTGAACAGCTCGTTGCCGACAAGCTTGAAGGCGCCTTGCTCGTTGCCTGTCAACTCAAACGTCAATTTGCCCTGATCTTCGCTGTCCGGGTCTGTCGCGTTGAACGTGCCGACCGGCGTGTCCGCCGGAAGATTTTCCGGGACGCTGTCGTTGCTCAGTGAAATAGCGGTCGGCGGGGAGTTCGGAGCATAGGTGATCTCCAGGTACGGAATCTTTTCCGTTTGACCGGATGACTTGTCGAGAAAAGCGACCTGTATCCGTGGTGCGCCACCCGCTGGCGGCAACTGATGCCCTTTTAGCACAAAGCTCGCTACTTTATCCGCCGACTGCTCCCGCAGAAAATCGGTCACGTCAAACGATACCCAGTCATTCTGCCTCAGACCGGATTCCGTAATCCGCTCGATCAGCTCTGCGGTTTGCGGAAGAACAGCATCCCGCTCTGTCCAGGAATCATTCTGGGCGGCGTAAAGATCGAGAAACGGTTTTCCTTGGAAGGCATCCACCTGAGTCAGAAAAAGACGCAAATAGGCCGACTGGATTTTCCGGTTGAAATCAACCTGACCGCTCCCCAACTGAAACTTGAGAGCTGCATTGGCAGCCCCAAAAGAGTCGGCATATCCGACAAATATCGCATTCAAGTTTCCTACGCCGTCGGGTGTTCCGTGCTCATAGGCATCTGTATCCACAAAAAAATCTTCGCCCACCGGGACCTTGGCCGAAGTCTGATTCGCTCCGGCAGGCGGCACCATTGGCTGTGCCAGCGAAAAAATCAGCAGCAACGACAACAGCCGTGCAAGCAATCGTTTCATATCGTCCTCTTCATTCCTCCCTTCGCCGTTGATGCGCTTTTACTCGTTTCTTTTCAGCCTGTTCGCCTGGCATACTTTGGGACAGGCATCTAGGAAATGGCAAACCAATTTTAGCAAAAGATGCTCCAGCGTGAACCTTACTAAAGTTAGTTCTTTTGTTGCTATTTTGGCGAAGCACTCGCCGTACGGCACGAGTGTCGAGCGCCACGAAAAAACCGCTGTTTCGCCCGGCATGCATGAGCCTGAGCACCAGCGGTTTGGCTTTGCTTTTTTATTGTTCGCGCTGGCGAAACCCGGTCAAAAACGACAGCAGCACGTGCACAGCCGTCTTGACCGTCGCTTCTGCCCGGTCCTTGTACGGGTCGAGACAGACGAGGTCCATCGCCTTGACCTTCGGATGCAGCCCTGCCGCGTAGACAGCCTCGAACAGCTCGTCGCTGTGCATGCCTCCGGGTGTGGAAGCAGGAACCCCGGGGCCGTAGCTGCAATCGAGCACGTCCATGTCCACGGTCAAATAGATCGTGTCCACCTGGCCCGCGAGCTGTTCCAGCGCTTCCTGCACGGTGCGGGCCACCCCTTTTTGCCGCGCCTGGCGAAGCGTCGTATAGCGCACGCCTGTTTCGTCGGCGTATGCTTTGAGCGAGCGGGCGTTGAAAAAGCCGTGCAGCCCGATGTTGTGCACATCCCGCGCGCAAATCGTGCCGCTCTCGATCAGATTGCGGATCGGCGTGCCGTTCGAGGGGCCGTTGTCCGCCAAATCGCGCAGGTCAAAATGCGTGTCCAGTTGCAGGATGCCTACCCGCTCGTCGGGATGGATGTCCTTGTAGCCTTTGATGAGCATCGCCGTGATCGAATGATCGCCGCCCAGCATCACAGGCAAAAGCTGCGGATGGTGCGTGCGCATTTGCGCCATCGCTTCCCGGATGTTGCGGTGGCACTGGGCGATGTCTGTCACATGCTGCCTGACGTCGCCGAGGTCGACGACGCGCAGCGGCTGCAAGTCCACGTCGTGATCGAGATTATAGGTCGTAAAATACTTCCACGCCCGCCGCATCGCGTCCGGATTCTCGCTCGCTGCCGAGGCCGAAATGGACGAGCGCGACAGCGGCACCCCTAAGAGCACCACATCGTAGTCGCTCCAGTCGGTGCTGCCCGCCGTCGCCGGATCGAGCGTTGCAATCCACTCGCTTACTTTTGGCTCGGCAGGCGCTGCGCTCCGGTCCCAGGAAAAGCTGGGCGGCTTCAGGAGCGGATACGGGTACCCTGCTGTCATACGCGTCTCCCTCCCGCGACGACGACCGTGCCTTTTTTGATGACCGTGTCTACGTGGTTGACGCCGTAACGATATTGCAAAGTCATGAAGTCTGGCACGTCAAAAATGGCGATGTCCGCTTTTTTCCCGACCTCGATGCTGCCGACCTCGTGCGCGCAGCGGATGGCGTGTGCGGCGTTGATCGTCGCGGCCGTCAACACTTCTGCCGGAGTCATCCCCATTTTCAGGCAGCCGAGATTCATCATCAGCGGCAGCGAGACAGTCGGCGAGGAGCCAGGGTTGCAGTCGGTCGAGAGCGCGACCGCCACGCCGCGGTCAATCATTTTGCGCCCGTTCGCAGATTCAGCCATCAGAAACAAGGCCGTGCCTGGCAACAGCACCGCGATCACCCCTGCCTTTGCCATCAGCTCGATCCCGCGATCGGAGGCGCGCAGCAAATGATCGGCAGAGACGGCGCCGAGCGAAGCCGCCAGCTCCGCGCCTTCGTACGGCTCGATTTCATCCGCGTGGATTTTCGGCAGCAGGCCGTGGCGCATCCCGGCTTCGAGAATGCGCCGCGACTGCTCGGGGGTAAAGACGCCGCGCTCGCAAAACACGTCGTTGAAAACGGCCAACTTGCGCCGTGCGACCTCGGGAATCATTTGCTCGATGACCAAATCGACAAACGCATCCGGCGTTTCCTTGTACGCGCGCGGAACCGCATGTGCGCCCATGAACGTGCTGACGAGATCGACCGGATGCTCTTCATGCAGCTTTTTCGCTACTTCAAGCTGCTTGAGTTCGTCCTCCAGGGTGAGGCCGTAGCCGCTCTTGGCCTCGACGGTCGTCACCCCGTGCAGCAAAAACTGGTCGAGCCGCCGCTTGCTCTCGGCATACAGCTCTTCGTGTGTCGCCTGTCTCGTCGCCGCAGTCGTCGCGTGGATGCCGCCGCCGTTGTTCATGATGTCCATGTACGTCGCGCCGTTCAGGCGCATGTTGAACTCGTTTTGCCGGGTGCCCGCATGCACGAGGTGCGTATGCGGGTCGATCAAGCCTGGCGTGACCAGCTTGCCCGTGGCGTCGATGACGAACGCTTCGTGCGCCCGCTCGCGGTAGACACTCGCCAACTCGTCGTCGGTGCCGACCCGCTCGATCACGCCGTTTTCCAGCCATACGCTGCCGTCCTCAATAATCGCCAGCTCGTTCATTCTGGCCCCTGTCACCGGAGCAGAAGACCCGCCAGCCAACGTGGCGAGCTGGCTGGCATGGCGAATCCATACTGGTTTTTTCATCGCTGTTTACTCCTCCAACATCGGGATCTTGACGCCTTTTTCCTTCGCGGTGCGAATCGCCAGCTCGTAGCCGGCATCCGCATGACGCACGATGCCCATCCCCGGATCGGTGGTCAGGACGCGCTCCAGTCGGCGGGCGGCTTCCGGCGTGCCGTCTGCCACGATGACCATTCCCGCATGCAAGGAGTAACCCATGCCGACACCGCCGCCGTGATGGACAGATACCCAGCTCGCTCCGCCTACCGCATTAATCATCGCATTCAGGATCGGCCAGTCGGACACCGCGTCGCTGCCGTCCTTCATCGCTTCCGTCTCGCGGTTGGGCGAGGCGACGGAGCCGGAGTCGAGGTGGTCGCGGCCGATGACGATCGGCGCTTTCAGCTCGCCGCGCGCTACCATGTCGTTGATGATCTGGCCAAACCGCGCGCGCTCGCCGTAGCCCAGCCAGCAAATGCGGGACGGCAGCCCCTGGAACTGAATGCGTTCCTGCGCCATGCGAATCCAGTTGCACAGATGCGTATTGTAGGAAAACTCGCGGAGAATCACTTCGTCGGTCTTGTAAATGTCCTCGGGATCGCCGGACAGCGCGACCCAGCGGAACGGCCCTTTGCCCTCGCAAAACTGCGGACGGATATAGGCGGGCACGAAGCCAGGGAAGCGGAACGCCTCCTCGACGCCTTCGTTTTTCGCCACCTGTCTGATGTTGTTGCCGTAGTCAAAAGTGACGGCTCCTTTTTCCTGCATAGCCAGCATGGCGCGAACGTGATTGGCGATGCTCGCCTTGGCGCGTCTCTCATACTCCTTCGGATCGCGCGTGCGCAGCTCTGCCGCCGCTTCGAGACTCATGCCTTCCGGGATGTAGCCGTTGAGCGGATCGTGCGCAGATGTCTGGTCGGTCAACACGCCCGGGATGAAGCCCTTGGCAAGCATCGCGTTCAGCACTTCCGGGGCATTGCCGAGCAGCCCGATCGAAATGCCTTTTTTCTCCCGCTTGGCCGTCTCCGCCATCTGGATCGCTTCGTCGAGGCTCTCTGTCATCACATCGAGATAGCGCGTATCCAGTCTGCGCTGGATGCGGGTGCGGTCGACCTCGATGTTGATGCTCACGCCGCCGTTGAGCGATACGGCCAAAGGCTGCGCGCCGCCCATGCCGCCGAGCCCGGCCGTGACGGTGATCGTTCCCGCGAGCGTGCCTGCAAAATGTTGGCGGGCAAGCTCCGCAAACGTCTCATACGTGCCTTGCACAATCCCCTGGCTGCCGATGTAAATCCAGCTTCCGGCTGTCATTTGCCCGTACATCATCAAGCCTTTTTTGTCCAGCTCGTGGAAGTGCTCCCAGTTGGCCCAGGCTGGCACCAGGTTGGAGTTCGCGAGCAGCACGCGCGGCGCATCGGTGTGCGACTTGAACACCGCCACCGGTTTGCCCGACTGGATCAGCAGCGTCTCGTCGCTCTCCAATGTTTGCAATGTTTTGACAATCGCATCGAAACATTCCCAGTTGCGCGCCGCTTTCCCGATTCCGCCGTACACGACCAAATCTTCTGTGCGCTCGGCCACGTCAGGGTTCAGGTTGTTCAACAGCATGCGCAGCGCCGCTTCCTGCACCCAGCCTTTTGTATGCAGCTCGGTCCCCGAGTATGCCTTTATCATCTGTTCAATGGATTGTGTCGTTGTCATCGAAAATCCACCTGCTTTCCGTAGAATGTGTATCTCTTGGCTTTATTGTAAAAGCGCCGGGAAACGCAAAAAAGGCACCATGCTTTCGATTTGGTGCCTCTTCTTTCGATTGCTTCAGGCAAAACAGATGGAATTTTCGAAAAATCTCCCTTTTCTTTCGATTTCTATCTTTTCTTTTGATTTCGTAACAAACGTGGGGTTGTACCCGTCTTTTCCTTAAAAATTTTACTAAAGTAATTGGCGTTGACGAACCCGCTGCGCTCCGCCACCTCCTGCACGGACAGAGCCGTTTCCAGCAGCAGCCGCTGCGCTTCCTTCACGCGCATCGCCGTCAAAACTTGCCGGAAGGAGCTGCCCTGCTTTTGCGCAAACAGCGTGCTGAAGTAAGCCGGACTGCGGTCGACGTGCCGGGCGACATCCTCCAGCCGCAGAGCCGGGTCGGTATAGCGCCCTTCCATGTAGCGCATAGCCTGCTCGATCACGTCTGCCCTGCCCTCGTCGCTGCGGTCGTTTGCGGTATCGAGCAGTTGGTTGATAAACAAAAGCAGCTCGGTTACGATGCGATACAAAATCGGCGCGTACAAAATCGTCTCGAATACGCGGTGGTACCCCTCTTCCAGAAAGGCGCTGTCCAGCCCGTGCGACTTCATGTAGCGCCTCACCTGGGCCAAAATGCTCGTCAACCGAATGCGCAACAGTCCCGGCTCGGGATACGGCTCGTCCTTGTAAAAAAAATGCGCGTACAGCCACTGCTTGAGCTGCTCGCGATTGCCGCTGTGCAGCATGTCGATCCACGCCCGCTGCTCGGCTGGCGTCAGGAACGGATCAAGCATCGTCCAGTTGACCTTTCCGTCGACCATGCTCACCTGCCGATAGCCTTTGAAAAAGCGCAGTTGCAACGCCTGGCTCGCCTGCTCGTATTTTTGCTGCAAGCTCTGTCCGGCGTCTTCCGCCTTGTAAATGACGAGAAACAGCGGGGCGTCGCTCGTCGCCTCCCAGTCCATCAGCAACCGCTTGCCAAACTGGTGCCACTGCGGCCAGGCAAGCGCCGTCTCCGCGGGAAAGACGGCGACAATCGCGTCACCTGTCGGCAGCAGCACTGGCTCGTCGCGAAACGGATAGTCCGCGAAAAAACGCAACAGCTCCGGGTGTCTTTTCGCGTCTTCCAACTGCGCGAGCATGACCGTATGTCCGCCGAGCGGCGACTGCCCCGGCAAAAACAAGTCGCGGTACGAAATCTCCCCGCGCCGTCCCTGGATGCTCCCGGCCCCCTGGTCGATGCGCGCGTCCCCTGCCCGCTCCTGACAAGAGCGCGTCAGCACGCGGCGGATGTACTCCGGGGTTTGCGGCTTCAGCCACAGGTCGCGCGCAGACAGCTCGATGCCTTGCATCGCCCGCTCGAACGTCGCTTCCGAGGTGGTGACGAGCACCGTCGGCCGATACTGGGCAACCAGCAGCTTCAGGCGCTCCCAGTGCGCCTTGTCGATCATGTCCAGCTCGATGCAGACGACCTCGGGAGTATGCGATTCCATCGCCTGAAACAGCTCTGCCGTCGTCCCTGCGCTGTGCACCTTGTCGTACGGGATGGCGCAGCTTGAGACGAGCCAACTGAGCCCTGCCCGCTCTGTCGGGTCCCTGTCCGCAATCAGCAAACTGGGCATTTGCAGCACTCCTTTCCCCGCTTTGTCCAAAAAATGCGACAGCTCTTTTGGCAAACAAAGGTTGCCCTCTCGCGGACAACCTTTGCTCCTTGCTCTATTCTTGTGTCTTAAACGGGTTTTCGATCATCGTGCCCATGATGTGGTCGAGCGGAATAAAGCCGATGTCCCGGGAATCCGTGCTGTGGTTGCGGTTGTCTCCCATGACGAAAATGTGGTCTGCGGGCACCTTCCATTTGCCGTCAGCCACGTACTGCATCGTCTCCTTGATATACGGCTCCTCGAGCGCTTCGCCGTTGCGGTACACCTGGTTGTTTTTGAACTCCAGCACGTCGCCCGGTCTGCCGATGACGCGTTTGACGTACATCGAATGGTCTTCTGCCGTGCCCGTCAACAGCGCCACCAACGGATGGCTGAGGACATCGTCCAAAAAGGTCCGCTCGCGCTCCACGCGGCTGTCGATGACCACGATTTCGCCGTAGTCCGGCAAGTACGAAAACGTATGCGGCAGCTTGGACACGTATATGCGCTGCTGATCCTGCAAGGTCGGGTCCATGGAATGACCGTCAACCTTGTAAGGCTGAAACACGAAGATTCCAAGGACCAGGGCGAAAACGACTGCAAAAGCAATCGAACGAATCCATCCCATGATCTCTTTCATTGTGCAATGCCACTCCTCTCTTGCTTCTTCGTTCCCCCTGCTCTCTACCCACCATCATACCATAAAATGCGGCCAATCCAAAAAGCCGGTCCCCTCCTGGGCCGGCTGTGCCGCAAAACGAGACGACAGCAAGAGCGCCGGGCGAATCAGGACAGCCCGTACTCCCGCACTTTTCGAAACAGCGTAGCCCGACTGATGCCAAGCAGCGCCGCCGCCTCCTCTTTGCGGCCGTTTCGCTGCCGCACCTCCTGCATCGCTCGGGCGATCGCGGAGCGCTCCAGCTCTTTGAGCGTGACGATTTGCTTTTGCCCGGCCCCACCACCGTTTTCCGTCCACGCCTTCTCAGTGGCCGCAGCCGCCTGCAACTGCATCATCTGAGCGGGCAAGCTTCCGACCTGCACCCAGGCCGTCGCCTCCATATTGACGGCGTACCCGATCACGTTGGCCAATTCGCGGACATTGCCCGGCCAGTCGTGGCAAAAGAGCAAAGACCGTGTGTCCTGGGAAAAACCGCAGATCGCTTTGCCCAGCTTTTTCGCGTACGTCGCCAAAAAGTCGTTTGCCAACGGCAAAATATCCTCCCGGCGCTCGCGCAAGGAGGGCAAGCGGATCGGGATGACGTGCAGACGGTAGTACAAATCGAGGCGAAACAGCCCGGCCGCGACCCGCTCCTGCAAATCGAGATGGGTCGCCGCGATAATTCGCGCTTCGACCGGAACCGTTTTGCCGCTGCTCCCGAGCCGCTGCAGCTCTTTTTCCTGCAGCACCCGCAACAGCTTGCCCTGCAAATGCAAAGGCAAGTCCCCGATCTCGTCCAAAAACAGCGTTCCTTTGCCTGCCGCTTCGAACACGCCGGGCTGCTGCCGGAAATCGCCGCAAACGCATCGCCCGTTTCAGCAGCCGTCACCCGTCTCGCCATCTCGACGACCTCCTGCACATCGTCCAGCGTGATGACCCATTCCTTGATCGTGTCGTCCAGTTGGATCGGGCGAATGGCGAACAAAAACGACTTGAGTACGCCGCCCACCGCCAGGAAGACCGCTTACGAATCATTCATGGAAGCTCTGTCGCACTTGTCTTGACAATTCGTCCTATAAAAAAACGCCGTCTCGTTCACTTTCTCCCAACAAGAACCGTAAACTCGACAGAAATCTCTCCGCCCTCCAGCTCATGCGCCTTTGCCAGTTGCTCTGGCTCGGCCCCCCACGTCAGCGGCGTCATCTGGATCAGCGCCGCCAGGCTCGGCTGATCCAGCCGAAACGAATACGCCACCCGCTCGCAGTCGATCAGCGAAAAGCTGGCGGCGAAGCGCTGGATCGTCGCTGCATTGGAATACGTCCGGTTGCCCGGCTGCACATAAAGACACTCGCGCAGCTCCCGCAAATATCGCTCGCCCGGCACGACCTTGATGACGAGCCCGTCTTTTTTCAGCATTCGCGCAAACTCCCGCGTATTGGGCGGCGACAGCACGTTGAGGATGGCCGCAAAGCGATTGTCGGCAAACGGAGCATTGGCCAGATCGCCGACGCACCAGATCAGCTCGGGATGCGCCTTGGCCGCGAGGGCGATTCCCGCTTTGGACAGATCGACACCAGCGCCGACGAACGCGACTGGCTGCCGCGCTTTCACCTCTTCGCGAATGCGAGCCAGATGCGAGCCTTCGCCGCACCCGGCATCCAGCACAGACAACGGCTCGCCGCTCGTCGCTGCGTACTCGGCGAGCTTTTCACTGACGGCGGCGTGCAGCGGTGAAAAAAAGCCTTTCTCGGAAATGGTTCTTCTCGCCAAAAACATTTCTTGCTCGTACTTCGATCGGTAGCCCGCATTCGCCAGGTGCACATAGCCGTGTCTCGACACGTCGAAGCAATGGCGATTGGCGCATGCAAGGCTGGCTGTATTAGCTGTATGGATGAGCGTCAGCGCCCCGTGGCAAACCGGGCATCTAAGCATCCCGCTATGCCGGGCCAGCAGTTCGGCCTGCCGCTCTTTTCTGGTTGGAAGCATAAAAAAAAGCACCCCATTCATTCGTAATCGGTGAATGAAAAAAGGCACAGTCAAATAAACCCCGGCTCTCCTTTGGAAAAAACGAGCGGGATCAGGCTAGACTGTACCTTTTCTTACCGATAACGCATGAATTGGGGGCTCATACTCATAGTGGACGACACTCCTGTCAAAATCTTCACGGGGGCATGTCACCCCCGTATCTTTCATTATACAACAGATCGCCCAAGGCTGGCGCGCTTTTTTACATCCCCTCCCCCGTCAGCCGACTGCTGTGGACGAGCATGACCTGATCGTATTTCAGCATGATCGTCCCTGCTTCGTAGTCGCCGATGTTCGGCTTGCTCGCCTCTTTTCGCAAATTGCGGAACAGGGCGGCGACGGCGTTTACGCCGCTTTCATGCGCATGGGGATAGCCGCCGCCAAAGCGCGGATTGATCTCGGAGATCGCGTACTGGTCCCCGAGCAAAAAGCAGTCGATGTCGAACGGCCCGCGAAGCGGCAAGACGGAGACGAGCGACGTCACCAACGACGTCAGCCGCTCGTCCCGGATCGCCAGCGAGCGGTCTGTCTCGCCTGCCCGCATGCGCATTTTTTTGCGCGTAAACAGCGTCGTCAGCTCGCCCGTGACGAGATCGGCGTAGCCGTCCACGCCGTATTCCTCCGCCTGCAAAAACGGCTGGACAATCAGCTCATCCTTCTTATGGGCGAACGCGGCAAGCTCCGCCTCTTTTTCCATACGGACAAGGCCGAGGCTGGCGCTGCCCTTGCGCGGCTTCGCCAATAACGGATAGGTCAGTTCTCCGCAGGCAAGCGCTGCTCGCGCCTCTTCCAGCGTATAAGTAGGCACGCATGGAAGCCCGTGGGCGCGCAAAAAATCGCAGGTCCCCTTTTTGTCGAGACACAGGTTCACCGCATCCAGCCCGGAGACGACGGCCTGCACGCCCAGCCGCGAAAACCGCTCGGCATGGGCGGCGAGCACGCCAAGCTCGGGATCGATCAGGGAGAGCACCGCCTTGATGTCATAGCGCAGGCAAATTTCCTCCAGCGTCTGCACATACGCCGGGTCGTCGATGCGCGGGACGATCTGCCTGTGATGGGCGGCGAACAGTGCAGGAGCGGTCGGGTCGCAGTCCGCCGCGATTATTTTGCCCGCGCTGCCCCACTCCCGGACGAAATACTCGATCAGCTTGACCCTGCGGCCTACGCTCGTCAGCAGCACGTTCATCTACTCGTATCCTCCTGCTTGCCAGCCTGGAATTGAAATTCATAGAGCGACTCCGGGAAAAACTCCGCCAGCGTCTCTTTGCGCCTCGCGACGACGACATCGCGGCCTGCCTTGGCCAATACAGGCGGCCGCTCGCGAATAAACGGCGGATTGAACACGAGCGTGTACGCCCCTGTGTGCCCGAACACGAGAAAATCTCCCGGCTCCGGCACTTTGCCGCGAAAGCCTTGCAGCAAGTAGTCTTTTTCCATGCACGTATAGCCTACTACGTGGTACGTCCCTTCTCTTGCCTCGCTGCTTTGTGTCACGACGCTTACGGGAAGCTGGTACGCGTGCATGGTCGGCTTGATATTGTGGACACTGCCGTCTACAAGCACAAAGCGCTCGCCGCGGTTCTCCTTGACATCCACGACCTGGCAGACGAACTCGACCGCGTCGGCCACAAGCGAGATGCCCGGCTCCAGGATGAGCTGCGGCAGGCGAGTCGTTTCTGCCAGTTCGTCTTTGAGGACAGCGGTGATGGCGAGAGCGTAGTCGTCAAAGCTCGGAACGCCGACCATCCCGAACGTGGCAGGCAGTTCGCCGTAAAACCCGCCTCCGATGTCGATATATTCAAGCTGCTCGCCGAGATGCGCTTTGCCCAGTCGGCACAGCTCGCGGGCAATCTGCCGATACACCCCTACGCTACGGTTCGTGGAAAAATGCCCGTGCAAACCCGCGACCCGCACATTCGGCACGGCAGCCAGCAGCGTGAGCGCTTGGGCGAAGCGGCCGTTTTCCACGCAAAAGCCGAAGCGGCTCACACCGTAGCCGTTTTGCAGCGGACTGACGCCGCCGCGCGTCAAATCGAAATTGACGCGCAAGCCGACGCGAACCGTCTGTTCGGGATGCTGTCTCGCGTAGGTGAGCACAGGGGCAATCTCCGAAAACGAGTCGAGATTGACCAGGCTGCCCAGCTCCAAGGCGAGCCAGATGTCTTCCGCCGTCTTCAGCGGCCCGTTGAAAATGATCGCGGTCGGCTCGACGCCCAGCTTCAGCGCGAGATCGTACTCCAGCCTGGAGACGACCTCCGCCAGTGCCCCCAGCCGATGCAGGCATTGGCACGCATACGGCAAGTAGTTCGTCTTGTACGAGTAGCCGACGCTCACCTGTTCATACCGGCTGGAAAAGGCGCGGGAAAACCGCTCGTAATTGTCGCGAAGTCTGTTTGTATCGAGCAAAAAGAACGACGACTGACAACGCTCTCTCCACGCCGCAAGCTGCTCATAACTGTACATGGCCCAGCTCCTTTGCACGTCCTCGTCCTGACAGGCACTGTCTGATAGCCGCGATGACCCGCTCCTGCTGCTGTTCGCTCAGGCTCGAGCCGGAAGGAAGGCAGACGCCCCGCGCATACAGCTCATCGGAGACGCTCTGCTCTGGCAGATGCGGGTAATAGCGGCACCCGGCAAACAACGGCTGGCGGTGCATCGGCTTCCAGACCGGGCGCGCCTCGATGTTTGCCCGCTCCAACGCGTCGATCAGTTGCCCCGCCGTAACCTCTGCCTGCTGCGGATCTACCGTCAGCGCCGTCAGCCAGCGCGTCGCCCGCCCTGTCGGAGCCTCCGGCATGAACGAGATGCCGGGAAGCTGCCGTAGCTTTGCTTCATAGCGCTGGCAGACGCGCCGCCGTGCCGCAATGCGCTCCTCCAGCACCCGCAGTTGCCCTCTGCCGACCGCCGCGAGCAAATTGCTCAAGCGATAGTTGTAGCCCATCTGCTCATGCTCGTAGTGACGCACCCGTTCGCGGGCCTGCGTCGCCCAAAAACGCGCCCGCTCCAACGCTTCACGATCATCCGAGACGAGCATCCCCCCGCCGGAGGTCGTAATGATTTTGTTCCCGTTGAACGAAAACGCAGCAAAATGCCCGAGCGAGCCGCTCATTCGCCCTTTGTAATCGGCCCCGAGCGATTCCGCCGCATCCTCCACGACCGTCACCTTGTACTCTTCGCACAGCGCAAGCAGCGGGCCCATGTCGGCGCTTTGCCCGTACAAATGGACGATCACGACCGCTTTGGGCAGCTTCTCCTGTCGGGCGGCTTCCCGCAACGCCCGCTCCAACGCGACTGGCGACATGTTCCAGGTCGCTTCCTCGGAATCGATGAAGACCGGAGTCGCCCCCAGGTACAAAATCGGGTTGGCGCTCGCCACAAACGTCAGGCTGGAGCAAAAAACGGTATCACCCGGCCCTACTCCCGCAAGCCTCAGCCCGAGATGGAGCGCCGCCGTGCCGGAAGAGACGGCAAGCGCCCCCTTCACGCCGACATAGCGGGCCAGCTCCTGCTCAAACGCGTCGACGTGTTCTCCGAGCGGCGCAATCCAGTTGGACGCAAACGCACTGGCGAGCAGCTCCAGTTCCTCTGTCCCCATGTGCGGCGGCGACAAAAAAATGCGTGAGTGTTCCCCCATCGTTACCCTCCCCATGCCCGGTAGGCTGGAAAAAAAGCTCCGGCCTCCGCGCGGTCTGCCTGTCTTTTTTCGCACAACACCCGGTAAGCTGCTTCATCGTGCACTCTTTTGCCCATCCAGTACGGAAAATGGTTCGTTTTGGAAAACGATGCCTTGAAGCGGAACAAGCCGTCCCCGTCGCGGTTGCCCCCGCCGAGCAGCAAATACTCCAGACCGGCTTCCTTGGCCCGCTGAATCATCGCATCGAACAACAAATGGTTGATCCCGAGCGGCATGTCCGCCTTGTGCGAAGCCCCGAGCTGATAGTGGGCATAGCGGTTTCCACAGAGCATGATCGCGCCTGCGACAGCCATGTCCTCGTGCATGGCGAGCAGGAGGCGCGGCTTGCAGAGCGCGGTTTCCTGGAGCAGTCCTGCAAAAAATTCATTTTCATAGTAATAGGATGGGCCGGCAAAATTGCGCTCCATCGTCTCCCGGTACAGTTGCATAAACGCCCGCAAGCCGGCCTCGCCGCTCGCTTCCACGATGCTCACCTCGTTGGCGACCGCTTTTTTCATGTTGCGCCTGACGTTTTCGCTGTACTGCGCGCGAATTTGCGCGAGCGGCGGCCGGACATCGACGGCGACAGTCGTCCGCACCAGATCGAGCCGCATCTGCTCGCGAAACCGCTCGGCGTTTTTCTCCAGCGGATGAAAGCGCACCGTTTCCGTCACGTAGTTTTGGCTGCGGCAATAGGCGGAAAACTGTGCGGAAAACGACTCTGCCCCCGCTGTCTTCGGCCAAACATGCGGACCGCCGTAGCCGATGGAGACGATATCCGCATACCCCGGAAGCAGAGCGTCGAGGGAGCGGACCAGGTAAGGGTAAAAAATCTGGCAGCCCCCTTCGGAAAAAAACACCGCCTCCGGCACGCCCCCTTCCCTTTCGGCGTAGAGGCTCACGTATTCTTTTGCATAGGAAATGTCCACATGCTTGCATGGACGCAAATAAGCTGTCCAGTCATCCTGATTCGTAAGCACGATCAAACTCACGCATTTCCCTCCTAGCCAGCTCCGCCTGTTTGCTCCCGGTGAATTTTTCCATCGTGACGCAACCTTCGTGACTGATCCCCGTTTTTTGCAAAACCCGTTTGACCGTTAACAGCAAAATTTTCAAGTCGAGCCAAAAGCTGCGATTTTCCACGTACCAGACGTCCAGCTCGAATTTTTGTTCCCACGTGATCGCGTTTCTCCCGTTGACCTGCGCCCAACCCGTAATGCCTGGCAAAACCTCGTGCCGCTTCATCTGGCGGGGCGTGTAGAGTGGCAGGTATTCCATGAGTAGCGGCCTCGGGCCGACCAAGCTCAGTTCGCCCCGCAGCACATTCCACAACTGCGGCAGCTCATCCAGGCTGTACTTTCGCAACATCATGCCAAAAGGCGTCAGTCTTTGGGCATCCGGCAGCAATTGTCCGGACGCGTCGCACTGATTGGTCATGGTGCGAAATTTATAAATGGAAAAAGGCTTTCCGTATCGGCCCGGCCGCTCCTGGACAAACAAGACAGGAGCGCCGAGCTTGAAGCGAATCAAAATCGACAGCAGGAGCAGCAGAGGTGAAAAGACGAGCAACAGCGTCAAAGCTACCAAACGATCAAACAGACACTTCATGCCGCCCCTCCCTTTGCCTGCTCCAACTCGCAGCCGCCTCCTCCATGCTCAAACTTTGCATCCCGTACTCGCTGCGCAGCTTCGCATAATACTGCAGCAGCCGCTCCAACATCCGAAGGTTTTCCGTGAGGTGGCTGCCAAAGTTCTCCGGATGCCACCACAGATGGTACAGTCGGCGATTTTTGGCCGCAAAAAGCAGATCGCGCCGGAGCCTGCCCAGCCGGACGTTTTCCAGCCAGCGCAGCCGCGGCGAATACGGCCGCAAAAATCGGCTCGCCGGGACATCGACTAACCCTTCCTGGCTTGCGGAAAGCGGCTCGTACGCGTGATGCCCGCTCAGATTGACGTAGGCGTCGGCAAGGCGCAAAGCCCGTTTGAGCAAAGTGTCTTGCGCTCCCGGGCCCGCCTCGTACATCCACGACCGCTCGTTCCCGCGATACGCGGCGAACCCGTGCTGCTTGCAGACAGCCAGATAGGAGGACGCGAACTGATTGCGCGGAAAGACGATGCTGGTCGGGGCGTACCCTTTCTTGCGCGCCACTCTTTTGAAGGCGGCCAAATCTTCGGCAAACGTTTGGGCGGTCTGTCCCGGCTCCAGGCAATAGTAGTGGGAGTGGGTATGGCTGCCGATGTACTGATGCGGGCAGGAGGAAATCAGCCGGATGAGGGATGGGGCGTAATGATACGGGTCCACCTGCTCGCGCGCGCCAAGCGCTCCCGACTGCACGTAGCGATAAGGCGACAGGTTCGGATCGGCGTAGTCCGGCAGCTCTTTTGGCAGCGTGCCGATCAGCTCCTCGCGCGTCTCGCAGAACAAGAAGCCTACCGTCGCCCAGGTGGCGTGAATCTCGTACTTGTTAAACAGCTCCAGAATCGCCGGGATCACCTGACGAGTCCCCTGCAAGTTCTTCTCGCTGTCAGCTAGCGTCCGCTTGTCGCGAACGCCCCAATACAGCTCAAAATCAAGGGATATGACCAATGCTCCTGTTTTGCCCAAGCCGTTCGTCAACCTCCTTTTCCGTGCGCGGCGGCTCTGTCTTGGCAGCGAGCAGCGCTGCAAACAGCTCGGCCTGCCTCGCGAGTACGTGTTGCTCGTTAAAATGCTCCTCCGCCAAATAGCGGCTGTTTTGTCCGTACGCTTCCCTCAGCCGCGCGTCGCAGGCGAGCTTTTTCAGCGCCTTGTACAAATGCTCGGACTGCTTCGGCTCCACCAAAATCCCGTTCACGCCGTCCGTCACCTCTTCGCGGCAGCCGCGAATGTTCGTGGCGACAATCGGCTTGCCCATCGCCATCGCTTCGATAATCGAGCGGGGCAACCCTTCGCGATGCGAAGGCAGGACGAAGATGTCGCTTGCGGCGAGCAGTTGCGGGATGTCCTGGCGAAAACCAGTCAGGACGATTTGCGGATGCTCGCGGCAATGCTCCCGTAGCGCCTTGCCGCGCTGGTCCCGTTCGCTGTCCGACACGTCCCCGACGAGCAACAGCCGCACGCGGCCCGACTCTCGCGCAAGCCTGGAAAACGCGTCCAGCAGCTCGAAAATCCCTTTTTCGCCAACCATCCGCCCTACGTAGGCGATGACGAGATCGTCCGCGCCGATTCCAAGCGCCGAACGCACCTCCACTGCTTCCTCCGGCGACACCGCCTGCGGATGAAACCGCCGCTCGACATCTACCCCGTTGCCGAGATGCATGATTCGCTCCGGCGGCGAAAAGCCGTCCTGCACGCTCAGCTCGTAGTCCTCCCTGCTCTGCAATAGCAAATAGTCTGTCAAATGCTTCGCGAACCACTTTTCCACGGCGTAGTACAGCCGGTATTCCCCTCGGCTCATGCCGTCGTGAAAATAGTAGCCGTGAGCCGTGTAGACGACCGGGCTGACTCCCGCGAGCCTCGCTGCCACCCGGCCCAGCACGGCCGCAACCGGAGTGTGGACGTGCACCGCGTCGTAGCGCTCCCGTTTCATCAGCCGATACAGCGCCAAAATGGAACGCAGGTTGGAGAGCGGCTCGATTTTTCGCTTGATCGCGATCGGCCAGAGCATGAGCCCCTTGGCCCGCAACGCCTGAAAACGCCCGGTGTCTGTGCAAGCCGTATGCACTTCATGGCCTTCCTCCGCCAGCTTCTGGATGAGCGGCAAGAGCAGACTTTCCACCGTTTGGTCAATTGCGCATATTTGCAAAATTTTCCCCATGCAGGTCACCGCCCTTTCTGATGGAGCCAGAGCTTATCCCGGCTGTCACACAATAGAGCGCCAGCAATATCCAGAACAGCGTCTCCCGGATTCCGTTGTGCGTCAAACCGTACACGATTTGAAAAAACAGCGGATACCAGGCGTAGAGCCGATGACCGCGCACCCCGGCGTACAAGAGCAGGAAAAACAGCAGCGTGCCCACGAGGCCATACGAGAAAAACAGATTGGCGACCGTGGAGTGCAATTCGAGGGCGATGCTGCTTTCAAACCGCTCGTACTGCCCTTCGCCTGCCCCGAAAAACATGTACGCGGGATGGTTCGCGATCCGGTCGTAGCCTCTTGACGCCAAGTTGTCGTCGGAGTCCTCTCCCAACGTTTCCAGCCGCTCCTTGACTTGCGTGTACATCGTCGCATCGTGCAGCACGTTTTCATTCGTGTACAAAGAGACGCAAAAAAGCAGAAAAAAGCAGGCGAGCACGCAGACGACGTTTTTCCAGAACAGCCCCGTCCGCTCCTTCGACGAGACGAACAGAAAGGCCGCGTACATCAAGACCGCACTTACAATCGCCGCCTTGGACAAGGAAGCGGCGATCACGCTCAACGAGCAGCCGATGACCATAAACAAATAGATGGCTCGGACGGGAAAGAACCGCGCACAAAACAGGCAAATCCCCAGGCAGAGCAGGCCGAAGTACCCGAGCTGGTTCGGATTGTTGAAAAACAGCGACTGGCGGAAGTCATGCTCCCCAGGCGCCAGCCCGAGCAAGAGCGCAAGCGTCTGGACCGCGAGCGAGCAAGCGACGGACCAGAACAGCCACTGCGCATATGCGCGCGGCTCGAGCTGGCCCAAGACGACGACGGTCAGCAGGACGGCCCCGTTGTACCAGTACCATTTCGTGGACTCGAACACTTCCATGGCGCCGCCCAGCGCAATCGCCCACAGGCCGTTGACCAGCAAAATATCGTACAAAAACGCGAGCGTCAGCAGGACGAAAAACAAATACTTGCGCTGCAACTGGTTGACGCGAAACAAAAAGGTGTAGGCAATGAGCACCAGCATGATAAAATCCGCTATTTGCGGGTTGCCGCTCGGGAAGAGGTAGAAGGGCTTCAGCAGTACGTAGAGGAACAGAAGAACCTTGTCCAGCGAGAGCTTCACGTTGCCCATCCTCACATATGGGCCAGATGATTCGTAAAATGAAGAATGCGCTTGTAATCCCCCCATGTATCAACCTCTGCCCAAAACAGCCCCGGCGGAATTTGCGCCACATGCACGTCTCTTTCGCCCAAAAAGGAGTAAAGCACGTTCTCCCACCATAAATCGTGCTGCCGCTCCAGAATCAAACGTTGCAGACGCTCCAGGAACAGCGGCAAAAACTCCTGATGCAGCCGGGCGATGCCGATGTATTCGCCTGTCGTTTCTTCCAGAGGCAGCTCTTTTCCGTGCTTGTGCAGCAGGCCGTGTGCATAGCCGAATTTGTAATCGCCCTCTGCCCTGCGCGAAGGGTCCGCGAACATGACCGGACTTCTCGTCTCCTGCAACACGACGTCCAGCACTTTTTCTTCGAAATAAACATCCGCGTTGAGCAACAGACAGTCGCTGCCCGTGAGAAACTCGCGGGCGAACCAGAGCGAGGCGATACTGTTCGTGCGGTCGTAAAACGGATTGTGGAAAAAGCGAATGTTCTCGCTCCCGAGCAGACTGGTGATGACATGGGCGCGATACCCGACCACGATGGCGATCTCGTCGATTCCTTTTCGCTTCAGCTCCGAGATCGTATTCTCGATCAACGCCTTGTTCCCGATATCAACCGTGCACTTGGGACTTCCGTCAATTTGCCCGCTGATTCGCGAGCCGAGTCCCGCCGCCATGAGCAGAGCCTTCATTTGCTTCCCCCTCCCTCTTGCCTCGATGCCGTGACGTATTTGACGTTCAGCTTCAGCTTGTAAAGCGCGCGGAGAAGTCCGATCAGCAGATGGTAGGCCGTCCACAAATCGAGAAACTGATGCTGGCCGCTAATTGCCCACATCACGGCTGCGATCAGCACCCCGCTCTGGAAGCCTGTCTGGGTGAGAAACAAAAAGACTCCGGCATCGACCCACTTGCTGCGCTTGCGCATGGAGACGGTTTCGTGCGAGATTTTCCCCTGGCCAAAGGCGAGATCCGAGCCATTCGTCGCCAAAATTTCCGTAAAAATCGTAAACAGGATCAAGTAGATCAAATAAGGCCCGAGCGTCGGCTGGCTTTTGGCGACCCCGTAGATCACCGCGAACGAAACGAGATACAGCGAGTAGTTCAGCCCGATATCCAGCCAGACGCCGCCCCTGCTGCTTTGGTTGTTCATGCGGGCGACTTCCCCGTCCACACAGTCAGCGAGATAGCACATCTGATAAAAAAAACAACCGATTAAAAAGGCAGCCGCCGATCCGTACATGAAGGCCGCAGCAGCGATCAGGCCGGCAGCGATTCCCGCAAGCGTGATGGCATTCGGCGAGACGCGCTGCTTTTTCGCCAAAAACAGGCTCACGTAGATGGAAATGCGCCTGGAAAAGTAGTACGACCAAAATTCCTCGCGAACCCATGGCTTTTGCACCTGAATCCGGTATTTCCGAATCTTCTCGCTGTCCCAAAACATGCTCGGATACAAGTCTTCTTTCACCGTAAGCCACCTTCTTCATGACCTCGTCTTCGTAGCAAGACGGAATTTTTTTCAGAGAAGAACGGAATATACCACGTGCGAAACCCGAAATACCGATAAGCCCAATACGAAGCGCAAATGTCCCGGCAGCTTAAACTGATCGCAGTAGCGATGGCTGCTCCCGTAATGCCGAGCCAGGGGATCAGCAGGCCGTTTCCGCAAATATTCAGCAAGGCGGAAAAAACGAGAATATTGCGCGCCGTCTTCTGATGGCCTGTCATGGTCAAGAGCGGGATCACGCTGCCCGAGGAAAAGTTGATGAACTGTCCCAGACAGAGGATGACCAGGACGAGACTGCTTGCTGCGAACTCTTCGCCAAACAGCCCGAGCAGCGGCGCGGCGAAAATGGCGACGAGCAAATTGATCGGCGCAGACGCGAAGAAAATCAGCCGATTGGCAAACGCAATCATTTTCCTCAGCCCGTCCAGATCGCCGCGGGCGTAAATCTCCGAAAATTTCGGCGAAAGCATCGTGTTGATCGAAATGAGCGCGAAGCTCGTCACCATCGAGAGCCGAATGACGACACTGTACACCCCGACTGTCTCCGCGTCCGTAAAAATTCCGAGCATGATCGTGTCTGTCCAGCTCATCACCAGCTCCATGGAGGCGCTCAAATACATCGGAAGCGCCATCGTGCAAAGCGCGCGGAAGCTGATTGCCGGACCTGCCTCCTGCTCCAGCGGCTGTACGCCCGCCCGAAAGTCCCGGGACAAAACATGCCACTTCGCCATGCCGTACAGCGTGTTCAACATGACGGCTGCTGCGAGCAAGCCGATCAGAAGCTGCGAGGTCGGAGCGAACAAAGGCAGGGCGATAAGCAGAAACAGAAGGTGCAAAAAGCGCATGCCGACGGTGTCGACGATCACGGACGCGGTCACGCGGTGCAGCGCGCGAAAAGCCGAGGCGTACAGTCTGCCGAGCGAGACGAACGGCAGCATCCAGGCGATGACCCGCAGTGTCCCGGCGGGCAGCTCGCCTGCAAACACGTAGCGGGAGATGTGCTCCGCAAACAAGTAGAACAGCCCGGACAACAACAGCGAAGGCAGAAACGTCCAAAGCGCCACCTTGCCAAAAAGCTGCCGAATCTTTGCCAGCGCTCCTTGCGCGCGGTACTCGGCCAGCAGGCGGATAATCGCCGTGTCGGTGCCAAACAGCGCCAGCACCATCCCGATATTAAGCAGGGTGATCGCAAGCGAATAGACGCCCAGATTGCCCGCCCCGTACTCTCTTGCGATAAACAACTGCAGCGTATAGAGCAGGACGAACCCGAACAGCCGAAACAAAAACGTAATCGCAGAACCGTGCAGCACTTCGTGTACATCCCGGTTGCCGCGCACTTTGGCCAGTTGCTTGTGCCAGACTAACTTGAGGGCATTCATCGGCGCTAATCGCTCCCGTTTCTGACTCGACTATTCCATGTAGCCATAACCGTAGTAGCCTTCCCGCTTCCCCAGTTTTTTGTTGTTCAGCACGACTCCGAGCAGGTTGGCGCCAGCCGTTTTCAACTGCTCGACCGCGCGAACCGCCGGGTCCCGCTTCGTCTTGCTGGCATCGACCACGAGCACGCACCCGTCTGTTTCCCGGGCCAGCACCATCGCGTCACTCACGATCAGCGGAGGACTGTCCACGATCACCACGTCAAAATTGCTGCGCAGCCTCTCCAGCAACTCCAGCAGGCGCGGCGTTCCCAGAAGCTCCGCCGGACTGTGCGGAATCGGCCCCGCGGTGATGATGGACAGGTGGGGCACGCCGGAGTCCTGGACGATGTCGGAAAACTGGCACATGCCGCTCATATAGGAGCTGACCCCGTACAGATTCGGCATCTCAAACGTGAAGTGGATACGGGGATTGCGCAGGTCGAAATCGATCAGGACCGTCTTGCGCCGATCTTTTGCCATCATCAGCGACAGGTTGGCCGCCGTGACCGTCTTGCCTTCTGATGCGCCCGGACTGCTGACCAAAATCGTCTGCAGCTTCTGCCCTTGCGTGGAAAACAAAATGTTGAGCTTCAAGGTCCGGTAGCCTTCCACCAGCGGGGAGAGCGGCTCCCAGTGAGCGATCAGCTTTTGATAGCGATCGTCAGGCTTCTGCCTTCTCATACTCGCCTCTCACCTCCTCCACCCTTTTTTTCCGAAAATGCTTTTTCGACTTCTTGTCAATGACGGCAATCGTGGCGAGCACAGGCAGTCCCAAATACTCCTCCACTTCCTTTTCCGAGCGCAGCCGGGTATCGAGATGCTCCATGAAAAACACAACGCCGATGGAAGACGCCAGCCCGAGCACGAAGCCGATGATCGAGTTGAGCAGCGGCTTGGGACTGACGGGTTTGGCCGCCGGGTTATGGCGCGCCTCTGCGAGAATGTGCACGTTGTTCATGCTCAGCATTTTGACGACTTCTACCTGAAAGGTCGTGGCAATCGTATTGGCGATCAGCACGGCTCGCGCCTGATCGGGGTCTTCCACCGTAATGGAAATCACCTGCGAATCTTTGACAGGCTCTACTTTCGTGTGCAGCAAGAGCGCCTCCATGCTCGCCCCTTGTCCGAGCGATTCCACGACCCGCTCCATCACCCGCGGGCTTTCGATGATGACCCGGTACGTCTCGATCAGCTTCAGGTTGGAATCAATCTCGGCTACGGACAATACCCCTTCCGGATTCGAGTTCAAGGAGCGATTCACCAAAATTTCTGTCTTGGCCTGATAGATCGGCGTCAACAGAAAGACGCTGACGAGTGCCGTCCCGATCGTAAAAATAGAAGTAACCAGCAAGATCACGACCCAGCGTTTGGACAAGACCAGCAATATTTCCCGCAGATTCACGGTTTCATTCATTTTGCTCCCCCCTTCGCCCCTCCAGGCTGTCACTAACTTGGTTCGGCAGTTGACTGTGGGCCGGCTCCGCCAGCTTGCGAAAAGCGGACAGTCGCTCGATCAGCTTTTTTCGCTCTTCCGGGCTGACGATATAGTAGTAGATCCCGTTGATGAGCTGGCCCTTTCCTTCCATGCGGATCGTCTCCACGCTCGATACGGCTGTGCTGTAGTTCTGGACGAGCCTTTTCATGTCGGCAAACGTCATGTTCGTCTTCACGTATTTGGCCATCGTTTCCAGCACTCCGTTCAACGTGGCGGGAGACGCCAAAGCCGCCTTCTTTTGCATCAGCGCTTTCAAAATCAACTGCTGCCGCTCGTTTCTGCCGAGATCGCCGCGCGGGTCCTCGTAGCGCATGCGCGCATAGACGAGCGCCTGCTTGCCGTCCAACTGGATGGGGCCGAGCGGGAAGTGGTAGTCTGCGTAGGTGAAGGCGAGCTGGTTGTCTACCTCGACGCCGCCCAATGTATCAATAATCCCGGCAAAGCCTTCCATATTCGCTGCCACGACATAATCAACGGGAGTCGCGATGAATTGCTCCACCGTGTCCACTGCCTGCTGCAGCCCGCCAAAAGCGTAGGCGTGGTTGATTTTATCCATCGTCTTCGTCTGGGCCATCTGCGTGCGCGTATCGCGCGGGATGCTGACCAAAAGCGCCGACTTTGCCTGCGGATTGACCGTCAGCACGAGAATGACATCCGAGCGCCCCTTGTCGTTTTCCCGCTCGTCGATCCCGAGCAGCAGCACCGTGAACGGCTCCTGCGCTTCCGCTGGCACTGACTCCTGCTGCGGAAGCGAGGACTGCGCCTGCCTGTGCAACGGCTGCTGCCCAGACGATGCCGGGGGCGCGGAAGACGCCAGCGACTTTTGCGTCCGGATCGGGACGTACATGCTCTTCGCCGTCTCTTGCAGCGACACGTACACATATGCCCCGTACCCTCCCACGGCGAGCAGGCAAGCGATTCCTCCGAGCAGCAGCAGACGTCTCCACTTCTTTTTCCGTGCTGCCCTCTTCGTCCTCGTCATCTCCATCATCCTGTCGCTACCGAATACGGCACGGGCTTTGCCTCTTCTTTCGGCTGGGAGGAAGATTGATAATTAGGAATGATTCCTTGCAATATTTCGATGATCGTGGAAGCGTCCTCGATCATCCCGCCTTTTTTCGCAAGCTGCTCCAGGCGGGAAATGGCCGTCAACAGCTCGCTCCAGGAAAAGTCGAGCGGCTTGCCGATGAAAATTCGGTCGTGGCAAGTAGAGGTCAGCCCTTCTTCTGCGGTCAACAGTTCTTCATACAGCTTTTCGCCTGAACGGATTCCCGTGTACACAACCGGGATATCTTTTTCCGGCTCCAAACCTGCCAGGCGGATCAGGTCCATCGCCATATCGACAATCTTGACGGGCTTGCCCATGTCGAGCACGAAAATCTCTCCGCCGTGCGCCAGCGCTCCGGCCTGAATCACTAGCTGGGCCGCTTCGGGAATCGTCATGAAAAACCGTTCCATGTCCGGATGGGTGATCGTCACCGGACCGCCCGCCTGAATCTGATCGAGGAAAATCGGGACGACGCTGCCTCTGCTCCCGAGCACGTTGCCGAAGCGAACGGCAGCAAAGCGGGTATGCCCGAAACGGTTGTAGCCCTGGATCAGCATCTCGGCGATGCGCTTGGTGGCGCCCATCATAGAAGTCGGATTCACCGCCTTGTCGGTCGAGATCAGGATAAAATGCTTCGCTCCCGCTTCCAGCGCGCACTCCGCGACATTTTTCGTTCCCAACACATTGTTTTTCAACGCCTCGCTCGGGTTTTGCTCCATCAGCGGCACGTGCTTGTGGGCGGCCGCATGAAAAATGACGGACGGGCGGTACTCGCTCATGATCGCAGCTATTCGCTGCCGGTCGCGAATATCCGCAATCAGGCTGATCGTAGGCAGCTCGGGAAACAGCCGCCCCAGTTCCAGGCTGATTTCAAAAATGCCGTTTTCCTCATTCCCGAGCAAAAGCAGCTTCGCCGGGTCGAAGCGGGCGATCTGGCGGCATAGCTCCGAGCCGATCGAGCCCCCGGCCCCTGTGACGAGCACGACCTGCTGCCGCAAATAGCCGGTGATTTCCTCCAGGTTGATCTCCACTGGCTCGCGTCCCAGCAAATCCTCCAGCCTGACGTTGCGAATCATGTTCATGCTGATTTTGCCGCTGAGAATATCGGAGACGTGCGGCAAAATTTTGACGCTCGCTTTCGTCGTTTTGCAAATGTCAAAAATTTCGCGGATCGTCTGCCGGGAAGCGGACGGCATGGCGATGACGATATCCGAAATGGCCTGCCGCTGCACGATGCGGGGGATGTCCTCTCTTTTTCCGACGACGGGCAAGCCGTACACGCGCAAGTTTTGCTTGCTCGGCTCGTCATCAACGAACGCGATCGGCCGCTGCTCGGACAGAGGCGACCGCCTCATCTCGCGAGCGACCAGCACGCCTGCGCTGCCCGCTCCGACGATCAGTGTCCGCCTTCGGTCCTGGCTTCTTTTTTCCCGCTCCTCGTTCCACCACTTCCAGACGAAGCGCGAGCCCGTAATTCCCGCCAGCACGAACGTCCACGTAAGCAAAAACAGCGAGAGCGGAAAACGGACGGACAAAAACAGCCAATGTCCCACGTTGTTCAAAACGAAGCTGAGCGCAAGGATAGACAGGCTCGTCGCCTTGACAATCGAAACAAGCTCGTTTGCGCTGACGTAGCGGTAGACGGGACGGTACAACTCGGCCACGTGCATCCCCGCCAAAACGAACAGTACATGTCCGATTATCAGATACATCGGCTGATAATCGCTTATTTCCGCAAGTGAAAAATCAAATCGAACCAGGCAGGCCAGCCATACAGCTATACTGATAATTCCTGCGTCCGATAAGCTTAACCAGAATCTTCTCTTCCGGTAGCTCATATTCATCGCTCCAGGCTGTCTGCATTCGTTCATCGTGGCTGGCTCTACAAACGCCAGACAACGATGTCAGACGGGCATGTTTTTTGATTCAGCACGCTTTTCACATCCGCGATCACGCCGCACCTTCCGTGCAGCAAAGACGACAGTTCCTCCCAGCCAAGATGCGCGTACTTCGCGTGCGGAACGGCCAGAACCAGTGCGTCGGCGGGCTGCAAATCGTCCCAATCCCGAAGCCTGATGCCGTACTCCGCCCACGTCTTCGCCGAGTCCGCCAGATCGTCCGTCACCTGCACCTCGACCCCGAACTCCCGCAGCTCGTGGACGATATCAATGACCCGGCTGTTGCGAATATCCGGGACATTTTCCTTGAAGGTCATCCCCAAAATCGTCACCCGCGAGCCTTGAATCGGGATATGGCGCCAGATCATCTGCTTGACCAGGGACGTGGCGACGAATTTTCCCATGCCATCGTTAATGCGGCGTCCCGCCAGGATGACCTGCGGATGATAGCCGACGCTCTCGGCCTTATAGGTCAAATAGTACGGATCGACTCCGATGCAATGGCCGCCGACCAGCCCTGGCGTAAACCGGAGGAAGTTCCACTTCGTTCCGGCCGCTTCCAGCACGTCCGCTGTCGCGATGCCCAATCGGTCAAAAATGATTGCCAGCTCGTTAATCAGGGCGATATTCAGATCGCGTTGCGTGTTTTCGATGACTTTGGCAGCTTCTGCGACCTGGATGGAGGACGCTTTATGAATGCCTGCCTCTACTACCAGCGCGTACATGTCGGCAATCTCGTCGCAAGTCGCCCGGTCCTGGCCGGAGACGACCTTGACGATCCGGGCGAGCCTGCGCTCCCTGTCCCCGGGATTGATCCGCTCGGGAGAATAGCCGACAAAAAAGTCTTCGCCTGCGCGCTTCCCGGACGAGCGCTCCAGCGCTGGAACGCACACTTCCTCTGTCGCGCCAGGGTAAACCGTCGATTCATAGACGACAATCGTCCCAGGCTGCATATGCTTCCCGACCGTTTCCGAGGCGAAGAGCAGCGCGCGCAAATCGGGACGTTTGGCCTCATCGACTGGCGTAGGCACGGTGACGATAATAAAGTCGCACTCCGCAAGCCTGGCGGGATCATCGGTGTAAGTGACGCTCGTGCGCGCCAGCTCCTCCGCCGTATGTTCCCCCGTCTCGTCCCGGCCCGTCTGCAACGCAGCGATTCGTCTCGCGTCCACATCGTACCCGATCACAGGCAGCTTTTCCCCAAATGCGACCGCAACAGGCAATCCGACGTACCCGAGTCCTACGACTCCTACTTTTTTACGCATGGGCGTCACCGTAATAGTGGAGGTACCAATCGACAAAGCGGGAAATCCCTACCTCGATTGGCGTCTGGGGGCGGAAGCCTGTTTCCGCATAAAGGGCATCAACGGAGGCAAATGTAGCCGGAACGTCGCCCGGCTGGATGGGCATATAGTGGCGGTTTGCGGGTTTGTTCAGCTTTTGCTCCAAAATCGCCAGGAACTGTAGCAGTTCTACAGGCTGATGGTTCCCGATATTCAAAACCTGGTGCGGCGGCTTGCCGTCCTGCGGCTCTGGCTGCCGTCCCATGAGCCGGTGGATTCCCTCCACTACATCGTCAATGTACGTAAAATCTCTTATCATTTTTCCGTGGTTGAACACGCGGACAGGCTCTCCCGCCAGGATGGCCCTGGTGAATGTGTACAGCGCCATATCGGGGCGTCCCCACGGTCCGTACACGGTGAAAAAACGCAGTCCTGTCGCAGGAATGCCGTACAGGTGGCTGTACGTGTACGCCATCAGCTCGTTCGCTTTTTTCGTCGCGGCGTACAGGCTGTTCGGCTCATCGACCGGGTCTGTCTCGCAGAAAGGCAGCTTTTTGTTGCCTCCGTACACAGAGCTTGACGAGGCGTAGAGCAAATGCTTGACTCCCGTCTGCCGGCAGCCTTCCAATATGTGCAGGAAGCCCGCGATGTTGGAGGTTGTGTAGGCATGCGGATTTTCCAGGCTGTAGCGGACGCCAGCCTGCGCCGCCAGATGGATGACCCGTTCCGGTCGTATTTTGCGAAACAACCCGTCCATTGTCGTCTGATCGGCAATATCTGCTTTATAGAAGTGGAACTGTTCGAACGCGTGGAGCATTTCCAGCCTTTTCGCCTTCAAGCGGGGATCGTAGTAGTCGTTGCAATTATCCACCCCCCATACGACTTCCCCTCCTTCCAAAAGTCTTTTCGCTACGTGAAATCCAATGAAGCCAGCAGTGCCTGTCACTAAAATCGACATACTTTCCACCTCTTTGCTTATTCATACGGAGGTTCTAGAACAAATATGCCAGCAGGATGAAAGAGGTCGCAGGACGACTTGCACACGCCCTGGGCAAACGGTCACCTTTTTTGCAAAATGGTTGTCAACATTTTTTCGTTTTTGAATGAAATGAAAGAAAGACAATCTTGTGTTGTCGAATTGACGAGATGGAGGGAATGGGTGCATGATGCTTGATGTGAAGACGTATGGCGCAAGGGGAGACGGGGTGAGCGATGATACGCAAGCGCTTTCGGCCGCTCTGGCAGCCGCGGTCCAGCAGCAACTTCCGTTGTATTTACCGCCCGGGACCTACGTCATTGAACCTACGAAACTGGCCGTCACACTAGGAAAAGGCAAAAGCCTGGTGATGCAGGGCGCCGGTCCTTTTTCCGTTTTGAAGCGAAAGGCCAATTCTACTGCGGCAGACTGGCGGTGGCTGTTTTCGATCACCTCTGCGGGCGGGGACGCTGATTCGTTCGTCGTGTCCAATCTGAAAATCGACTCCAATGCGCGCGAAAATCCTGTGCCGCAAGACCCGTACGCCTACGAGCACTCCGCCGACTTTTACATTCGCGGCGACGGGCCTGGCAGCTATCTCAACTACGTGCTGCTGCAAAACATCTGGTGCACGGACGGGGTCGCCGACCATTTTTACTTCGCCGGGGAGGCGAACTGCTACGTCCGCTCGGTTTCCATCAGCGATTTTTACAGCGACAGCCGGACGCGCACCCGCTCGGACATTACCGTAACGGGCGGCCTGGAACGGCTGAACGCCGCCAATGTACTATGCGACCGCTTTGAAGTCGAACTGAACGAAGCCTACGACGGCAGCCGTCCGATGCTGGTGAACCTGAGCAATGTCCACTGTCGGCAGCAGCTTGATCTGGAGGGACATACGTCCGCGCCGATTGTCGTGCAGGCGAGCCAGCTCGTTTCCATGGCGAGCTTCAGCCTGAGCTGTTTGACGGGCACGATCAGCGCCTCCACCTTTTACACCGCTGCCGATCAAAAAAACCGCGTCAATTTCATGCGGAACATGACGTTCGCCCACTGCAAATGGGTCCTGCACACGACCGCGCAAGAAGCGGCCAGGACGGTTGGCAGCGGCCTTTCCGTCGACTACGACAACGTCGGCCTCGTGTTCGACGGTTGCAGCTTTGAGGCAGCCGATACCGCCGCTGTCATTGACGGCTACGCGCTCAGCGTCGATCCGTGGGATGTCCCGTCCGAGAGAGTTATTACCGTCCGCAACTGTTCGTTCGATACGCGGCTCAGGCAAAACCTGTTTTTGAACCGCTGCGGGCATGTTTATTTGGAAAACAACCGCTACTCCGGCTCCAATCATGTCATCTCCCTGTATGGCTCCGGCTCCTATCCGCTTTTTCTCACCGTAGACGGCGGAGACTTCAGCCAGGTCAGCGGAAAGATGTTCTACCACAAAACCGCAGACAAAATTACGCTCTCTATGAAAAACGTGCCTGTCCCCATCAGTCTGACGAGCGGCTACAGCTCTGACAACTCTTCCTATCTCCCCAGCGTGGCGATGAACGAGCGAATCGTCTACGCCAGCACGCCTCCCAGCTCATCGGTGAAATACGGCGGGATCAAAGGCGACACACTCCGGCTGATAACGCCTGTCAACGGGCAGCCGTGCGAGTGGATCGCGACCACGACAAACAAGACCGCCTGCACGTGGCTGGCGACCAAGACCGCGAAAAGCTAACCCCGACTTTCTGACTTTCCCTTGCAAAACGTGCCGGCGCCAAGCCATTTGGCGGAGCCTTCGTTGTACGCCTACTGGTTAAGAAGCTGTTGCATGCTTATCTGCACAAAAAAACATCCCTCCTCCCTGCTTGCGCACAGGGCAGAAGAGATGTTTTTTACTAGGCGATCCGCTCCAAATCCGGATTGTACCGCTTCACGTATTCGTAGATTTCGTCGTTTTGCAGACGTACCTGACCGAGTGCTCCCACCCGTCCCGCCAGATGCTGGGCAAGCTGCTCCGCGCCTTGCCCGATGCGCCTTTTCGCCGCTTCGGGCAACGTCAACACGTGCGGCACGAGCAATTGCAGGTACCAAACTCCTTTATCTTCCTCGGACACGTCGATTTCCAGCTCCATATCGCTGCTGTCGAAATCGTAGAGGTGGTTGAACAACGCTTCCCTCGTTTCTTGTGTCAGGGAGGAAATGTCGAGTTTCTCCACGCTCAAGTAATACTCCTCGTTGAACAACACGATCTGGTCATCGATTTGCTGATACTTTTTTGCAAGCGGATTCATTGTCTTGGTCCCCTTCCAGCTATCGCCACAATCTATCCTATAGCATATATGCTGCCGAATATTTCGGCAACGAATTTGACAGAAAATGTTGAATATTCCTCCTGCTCCCCCGCACGATATCCGCGTGACAGCGGGATGGCACGCGTGCCCCTTCATGTCACGGACTGCTTTGAACTGTCCAAAGCGACGCGCTCCCTCCTATGTTTTGGGATGAAGCTGATCCACAATAGAGACACCGTATTTTCATGAACACGGCAGCCGTTGGTTATGATGAACTGCCATCGTTCCCGGACGGAGGCAATTTTCTACGTTCGAATTGCTGGAAAGTGTTGTTTTTTTGATAGTTTTAGTAAACAATAAATATAATTGTAAATATTTTCTTAATAGAATCCGATAACTATACCACACGATTGAAAACGTTTTTTGAAAATAACGAAAATAAAATCAATAGGTGTCGGGATACAAACGGACAATGCTGAAGGGATTCGATATGGATGGGTCCAAATAACGTCTTCCACCTTTTCAGAAACGCAAACTATTTGAAACTTTTTCTCGCAGAATTTACTTCGCAACTGGGAAATGTCATCGGGATTATGGCGATCACATTTTATTTGCTTGATAAATTTAGCCAACAACCGTACTACACTACCATGAAAGACATGATGCATGCCGCACCCGCATTGGTCGTTTTTCTGTTTATCGGCGTTTTTGCGGATCGCTTTGACCGTCAGAAAATAGCGGTCCATTGCGATCTGATTCGCGCATTTCTCACTGTATGTCTAATGATTTGCATTTGGTACGATTCGCTTGCCTTGATTTTTTTAGCCATTTTTCTCCGAAGTGCTGTAGGGAAATTTTTTCCTCCCGCCCAAAGTGCAATCATTCAAGGCGTACTATCAAAAGAAGAATATCCCCTTGCCGCTGGATTAAACTCTATGCTCGGAAGTGTATTTTTGCTTTTCGGGAGTGGGATCGGCGCGGTAGTCTATTGGAATTTGGGAGTCCAAGGTGCATTTTTGCTGGACTTCATCTGCTTGTTGATTTCAGCCATGCTCATTTATTCGTGCAAAATCGAGCTATCTGTTCGGAAACTGAACGGGAGCACCGATTGGAAAGGACTACATACAATTAAAGCACTGTTCACGGATTTTATTGAGGGGGTAAAATACATTGTTTACGATCGGGTGTTGCTGCTGCTAACGCTTGGTTCTGCCATACTGGGAGTAGTCAATGGAGGAATAGGAATCATTCCTATTTTTATCATGAAATACAAACTGTCTCCCCATTTCTACAAGGAAATGTCCGTAATCGAAACGATCGTTTTCGGAATCGGCATCTTGCTGGGAAGTGCGCTAAGCCCCAAAGTTACGAAGAGAATCAAACTGTACATGGTATTGACTTTCAGCCTGATTTTCTCGGGAATCTTCGTCATCCTCGCAGGCTTGTCCCCTACGATTGTTCTATTCTTGATTTTTCACTTTTTCTTTTCCGTTGCTGTGGCGTTTATTAACATTTCTTTTTATGGATGGATACCGCAAATGGTGAATCCGAACATGATGGGAAGATTTCGGGGGATTCTTGACCCCGTATCGAGTTTGTTTCAGTCTCTGTCTCTGGCCTTTATTGCTTGGACTTTCCCGTCTATGCTTCGCATTGAAATGCTCTTTGGCGTCGTTGGCGGAGCAATGCTGCTTTTAGGGATGCTATATCTTTCCCTTCATTCGTACAAACGAAAGAAGAAAAGTACGAAGTTCCATCCTAACGGTAAAATACGATCCGGCTATTGGAAAACTTGGCTGCCCCAAGCCGTGGGTCCAGCCAAGTTGGCCTTATACTGGATGAGCTGGATCAGAATCTTATCCATTCTTAAACTTATGGACAAAAAAGCTTGCCGCCTTGGGCAAGCTTTTTTGCTTCCTTGACCTCTCTTCTTTACAGCAAAGTCGAGCCGTCCACCACTGCTTGCGCGTCCTCGCGCGTGATGAGCACCGCCCGCGCCTTGCCTCCGCTCTGTCCGGCGACGTAGCCGTCTGCCTCCATCATTTCGATCAGGCGCGCTGCGCGGTTGTAGCCGACCCGGAAGCGGCGCTGCAGTCCAGATGCCGAAGCCTGGCCTTGTTCCGCCACAAACAGGAGCGCCTCCATGTACAGCGGATCGTCGCCCACATCGTAGGATTGCACCTGCTGCTCCAGGTCTTCCTTGCTGAAAAGGTACGCCGGCTTTCGCTGCTTCTTGATCGTCTGCGTAATTCTTTCGATCTCGTCGTCGGAAACAAAGTTGCCCTGCAAGCGCACAGGCGTCGTGCCGCTCTCCAGAAACAGCATGTCCCCTCTGCCCAGCAATCGTTCTGCCCCGGACTGGTCGAGAATCGTGCGCGAGTCGACCTGGGAGAATACGGCAAACGCCAGGCGCGTCGGCACGTTTGCCTTGATATTGCCCGTGATGACGTCCACGGACGGGCGCTGGGTCGCGAGCAACAAGTGAATGCCGCAGGCGCGTGCCTTTTGCGCGATCCGGATGATGCAGTCCTCCACGTCTTGCGGAGAAACCATCATCAGGTCTGCCAGCTCGTCGATGATGATGACGATATACGGCAACTGGTCGTCTGTCGTCTGGTTGTAGCGGTCAATATCCCGCACACCTGCGTCGACGAACAAAGCGTAGCGCTTTTCCATTTCCTCGACGGCCCATTTCAGCGCCGCTGTCGCCTGCTTGGCCTCCGTCACCACAGGCGTCACCAGATGCGGCAAATGGTTGTACGGTGCCAGCTCGACCATTTTCGGGTCGATCAACAGCAGTCTGACTTGCTCCGGCGTCGCCTTGTACAGCAGGCTGACAATGATCGAGTTGATGCAGACGCTTTTCCCCGATCCGGTCGAGCCTGCGATCAGGCCGTGCGGCATTTTTTTGATATCGGCAATAATCGGCTCGCCGCCGATGTCCATGCCAAGCGCCACGGCCAATGGCGATGGATGCTGCTGAAATTTTTCCGAGCCGATGATTTTCTCGATCAGCACGGGCCGGCTCGCCAAGTTCGGCACCTCGATCCCGATGGCGTTGCGGCCTGGAATCGGCGCCTCGATGCGAATGTCCTTGGCTGCCAGATTCAGCTTGATGTCGTCGATCAGACTGGTAATTTTGTTCACCTTCACCCCTGGGGCCGGCTGCAGCTCGAAGCGCGTGACAGACGGGCCTTTGACGATGCCGACGACGCTCGCGCTGACGTTGAAGTTGGATAAAGTCTCTTCCAAAAGCAGCTTTTGCAGTTGCGTATGCTCATCGTCGTCATCGCTTATCGGCGGGCTCGGATTGAGCAGCGCAAGCGTCGGCAGGCAATACGGCGGCTCCTGGCTATCCGCTGCGGCTGGTGGCTGCGGCTGAGAGTGAGGGCCGGGGGATGGGGTGGTTGCCGCACCTGGGGCGCTTGGAGTACTTGCTGTACCTGGCGCACTTGGCGTCACCAATCCAGGCGCTGGCTGCGCTGTGCCCTCATCTTTTTGCCCGGCGCTTGGCAGTTCGGTCACTGGCGGTAACAGCCTTGCGATCTGTGCCTGCAAAGCGTCTGGGGCAGCAGCCTCGGAAACCGAACTCGCCGCCTGCGCCGCAGCAGAAGCTTCCACCTCGGCATCCGGCATGGCCCGCGCCAGCAGGCGATTGACGTCGTATGTGTAGGCTGGCGCCTGCTTTTCTTCTTCAGCGGAAACGGGCACATTGTCGCTGTTGATTGGCCGGACCGTGTCGCTGCCGCCGGACGGAACAGCAGGTTGGGCGGCTTCGCCTTCCTGAATGCGCTCGTAGGCAGCCGTTATGCCTTCCTCGATCCCAGTGCGCACAACGTCGCCAAGCGCTGCGACCAGCATTTGCTGTGTTGCGGCTTGGCTCGGCAGCTCCGGATAGGTTGGTCGCTCCGAATCGTTTGGTTGCTCTGCTTGCTGCTCTGGCCGCGATGGGAGTGCCGCTTCTCGTCGTGCCCCCAGCGGGGACTCGGGTGCTATGAGAGGGGAAGTCTCCCCACTTGCTTCCGCTTCGTGCAGCTCAGGGACCATTTCCACAGTCGCTTCGGGTTCTTTCGCTGTTTCTGCCGCTGCTTCTGCCGCTGCTTCAACTGCTTCCGTTATTTCGGATGCTCCAACCGTTTCGGTCGATCTGGCTATTTGCGCTGCCCCGGTTGTTTCCGGTTCGCCAACGTCGTCCGCTGCGCCAACTGTTTCTGTTGCACCAGCAGTTCCCGTTGCGCCAACTGTTCCGGCAGCTCCAGCAGTTTCCGCTGCGCCAACTGTCCCGACTGCTCCAGCAGTCTCCGCAGCTCCAGCAGTTTCCACTGCTCCCACTGCCTCCATCGCTCCACCAGTTGCCGCGGCTCCCGTCACACCTATCACTCCGGCCGCTGCCATTGCTTCTCCTTCCAGCAACTCGGCCCCATTTTCCAAACCACCCACTACTTCGCCACACTGCTCACTCGCGCTGCCAAAATCGGCCGCGGCCCTCGCTCCACTTGTTGCGCCTGCCACACTGCCACCTTGAAGCGCTGGTTCCTCACCCTTGGCTGACACGGCTTCACCCGTTTTCACTTCTTCTACCTCTACGCGCTCTGCGCGCCCATACAGCTTTTCCGTAACAGCCCTATCCTGCACAAAGACACGACTTTCTCCTTCCACAACTCCTGTCTCCCCAACCGCAAGCGACTCCGCTTCTTGCCGCAGGCGGACACGCTCCTGCTCTGCGCCCCCCAACTCCCGGAACTGCACCGCAGGCTTGTCCAACGCATCTTGCTCTGATTCCACAACTGCCGCAGCGGCCGCTTGCGCTTCGGCTTCCGCCACCACGTCCGCTTGCCGCTCAAACGACCGGGCGGTACGATCCGCCTGCCCGTTGCCGCTCTCCGCTTTTCCATCCATCTCAATGACGGATTTGCCGCCGCTGGCATTTCCGTCAGTCTCCCTATCCTGCGCCACCGTTTTCTGCTCAGGAAAATACCGCTCGCTAATTTCCTGTTCCCACTGCTTGATCTGCTGCAGATGCTCTTCCTGCTCCAGTCGCGGATACACCACTCCCCCTGTTGTGTGGATGCGGTGCTCCGCCTCGCGTGTAGACGGGGTGATCTTGCCGTAAACAGGCGAGACGATCTCCGACGGGCGGTACGCCTTCTTTTCCTGCGGCGTCAGCGAAGTGCGCTGCGCGCTTTCCGTCTGTCTGGCTGGCTGCCAACGATGGCTGTCGCGCTTGTGCTCGGCAGAGACAGCCGGCTTTCTGTCTGCGAATGTCTCCGCCTGCTTTTCCGGCACCTGTTCATCGCGCGGACGAAGCGTGTCCCGCGCACTCGCTCCCCGCTCGCGCGCAGCCGACTGGGCGCGCACGGCGTCGTCTGCTGCCTGCTGGTTCCTTCTTTCTTTTCGCCTGTTCTCCAAATAGTCGTCCGGCACGACAGGAAAGCGAAACTGGCGCTCCCTGCGCGGACGCACATCGTCTATATTGCGATTATTCACCCGTTCTTTCGGGTAAATGCTTTTTGTCTTCGCCTGGGGCTGACGGGGTGCGGGGCTTGCAGGGGGACTTGCCGCTGGACGCCCTTCCACTGTCTCTTCATGCTCTTCTTCGCCCTGAAAAAATTTCATCAGCTTTTGAAGCCACAACCACATGCTGCAACGTCCTTTCTTTGCTAACCATCTATTCCCTCTCATCTTACCATGAAACAAGCGGCGATTTAGGCCGATTGTGATTTTTTTCCGTATTTGCGAAACCTTTTCTTTCTTTGGACGTAATAGATAGAGGGAACAAAAACAAATACATAGGGGAGGAACACACATGTGGAAAAAGGGGAGCGCCCTGCTGCTCGCGGGGATGCTGGTACTGACAGGATGTGCTGGTGAAGCTTCACTGGTGCGCGATTCTATCGTGGCATCCATTGATAAACCAAACTACGATTTCCAAGGAACCTTGAAGCTGACAGGCGACGTAGACAAATTGCCGGAAGCTTTCGGGGAAGCGACACCGGACAAACAGGGACAAGCGATCTTGTCTGCCATGAAAGCGGGCGTGACTGTAAAAGGATCCCAGCTCGATCTGAAAAATGCGAAGGTTCAGTTTGAAGTGAACGACGACAAGGTACTGCGCGACAACAAGCTCTGGACTGGCGACAAAAAAGCGTCCGTCGAGCTGGTAGTCAGCGATGACAAAGTATTCGTAAAATCTCCGCTCGACAGCAAATACTTGCTGATCGACGCGAACGCTTCCGGCGCTCTCACTGGCGTGAACGGAAACGACAAGGTGAACCCTGCCAAGCTGAAAGAATACCAGGACAAAATGAACCAGTTGACGCTGGACTTCATCAAAAAATACGTGGGCAAGTACGGCTACAAGCTGGCTGACGCGAAAAACCTCGGCATCGAAACCGTCACGCTGCCTAACGGCGAAAAAGTAGAAGCGACTCACGTAACGGTGAAGATCGACGCCAAAGAACTGGTGAAAATGTTCTTCTTCACAGCCAACGACGCGGTAGCGAGCCAGGACGTAAAAGCGTTCGCAATCGACATGATGGTTCTGACCAACTCCCTGACCGAAGAAATGTATCCGGAAATGGGCAAAACGACCGAGGCAGAAAAACGCGCCAACGCCGAAGCAACCATCACCGAAGGCTTGAAAGAAGCAAAAGCATGGCTGGACGAAACAGGCAAAGTGTACACGCCTGAAAAAATCGTAGAAGAAATGAAAAAAGAAGGCTTCCACAACCTCGCTTGGAACCTCGACTTCTACGTAGACAAAAACAAAATGCCTGTGCACCAAAAGAGCGACCTGAGCGTAACCTTCCAGGCGCCTGAAATGAAACAACCGCTGACAATCGGTCTGTTCGCCGATCAATACGCATACAACTTCGGAAAAGCGACCAAGTACGACGTTCCGGCAAAAGACGCTGGCCTGACAGCAGAAGACTTGTACAAAGACGAAAAAGCGATCAACAACTTCAGCGACAAAGGCTTCATGCGCCTCTTCGCGCAAAGCATGCTGGACGATCTCAAATGGCAAAAAGAACTGGAAGCCGAGTGGGCGGAAGAATTGGAAACAACCACCCCTTAATTCCATCCACAGCCAAAACAAAAAGCACGGCGCATTTACGCGTCGTGCTTTTTCTCATAGGTGAGGATTCCCGCCTGTTCCAGATAGGCCAGAACGGCAGCAACCGACTCTTCAATCGTCTGTTCACTGCTCTCCACCACAATCTCCGGCTGCAGCGGCTCCTCATACGGAGCGGAGATTCCCGTAAACTGCCCGATTTCCCCGCGCCGCGCCTTTTCGTACAGTCCCTTCACGTCCCGGCGCTCGCACTCTTCCAGCGGGCATTTGACGTACACCTCGATAAACTCTCCCGCCTCTACCAGACTGCGCGCCAGTTCGCGATCCGAACGATAGGGCGAAATGAATGCCGTCAACACAATCACGCCTGCATCCACGAACAGTTTGGCTACCTCGCCGATGCGGCGAATGTTCTCTTTGCGGTCTTCTTCTCCGAAGCCAAGCCCTTTGTTCAAGCCGTGGCGGATGTTGTCGCCGTCGAGCACGTAGCTGGCCAGGCCCCGCTGATGCAGCTCCTGCTCAACCGCATTGGCCAACGTCGATTTTCCGGCGCCAGACAGCCCCGTGAACCACAGGACGCAGCTTTTGTGCCCTGCCCGCCTCTGCCGATCTGCTTTCGTCACCGTCGTCGGATGCCAAACGATGTGGGCAACTCCTTCCTTTGCCATGAGCGTCCCCCTTTCTCTTTTCCTGAAAAAAACTCCATCCTTCTCGGTTACACCGAGATCGGCCGCAGTCCTTCGATCAGCACGCGCGCTACTTCCGGACGGCTGAACTCAGGAGGCGGCGCTTCGCCGCGCGCCAGCATTTCCCGCACCTTCGTACCCGACAGCGCCACATGATGTTCTGAACCGTGCGGGCACGTTTTCGCTGATGCCATATTGCCGCAGGTCGAGCAGTAAAAGCTGTTCTCAAAAAACAGCGGCGTGATCCCCAGTTCTTCGGGCTGGAACTGGCGGAAAATGTGCTGCGCGTCGTATGTACCGTAATAGTTGCCGACGCCCGCGTGATCTCTGCCGACGATAAAGTGGGTGCAGCCGTAGTTTTTGCGCACCAAGGCGTGGAAAATCGCTTCGCGCGGCCCGGCGTAGCGCATGGCGGCAGGGAAGACGGCCAGCTTGACCCGATCAGCCGGGTAGTATTTTTCCAGAAGCACCTGATAGCTGTTCATCCGCACATCGGCCGGGATGTCATCTGCCTTCGTCTCACCGACGAGCGGATTCAAAAACAGGCCGTCGACGATCTCCAGCGCCGATTTCTGGATGTATTCATGGGCGCGATGCACAGGATTGCGCGTCTGGAAGCCGACGATCGTCTTCCAGCCTTTTTCGGCGAATGCGGCTCTCGTCTCGGCAGGGTCAAAGTGGTAGTCGGCAAACGGCCCTTTGTCAGCCCGTTTGACCAAAGTAATCGGCCCGCCGAGGTAAATATCGGGGCGGCCCAGCAGCTTTTTCACCCCAGGGTGATTTTCGTCATCCGTGCCGTACACGAGCCGGGCTTCCTGCCGTTTGTCCGGCGAGTAAATGTCGGAAATCTCCAGCAAGCCGTACACCTCTTTCTGATAGACCAGACGCACGGTATCTCCTGGCTGAAGCGCGCCTGCCACGGTCGCCGGAACAGGGAGCGTAATCGGAATGCTCCAGACGGTGCCGTCCGCGAGTCTCATCCGCTCGACGACGGATGTGTAGTCATGGCGATCCAAAAAGCCGCGAATCGGGCTGTACCCTCCAATGGCGATCAGCTCCAGGTCTGACAGCGCAAAAGCGTCCAGCTCGACATCGCCCGTCGCGCGCGACAGGTCGGCAGTCGGATCAAAACGGTTTACCAGTACGTTTCCATGCGGGATGCTACCACTCACATTCAAGCCCTCCTCATCCATATCCGTTGTTCTCTTTTCCCACGCTTACTTGGCGAGATGCAGCCCGCACTCGGTCTTGCCCAAATGCGCCCAGCGGCCCGCCCGCTCGTCCTCGCCCGCTTTGACCGGACGCGTGCACGGCGCGCAGCCGATGCTCGGATAGCTTTGATCGTGCAAGGCATTGTACGGCAATTCAAACACGCGGATGTACTGCCACACCTCATCTGCCTTCCAGTGGATCAGCGGACAAATTTTCAGCGACTGAAACTTCTCGTCGCGATTGACAAACTGGACGTCCGCCCTCGTCGCGGACTGCTCCCTGCGCAGCCCTGACATCCAGGCTACCGTCCCTTTCAGCACGCTTTCCATCGGCTGTACTTTGCGCAGATGGCAACACAGATCGGGCTGGGTTGTCCACAGCTCGTCGCCGTATTCCGCTGCCTGCTCGGCGAGCGAAAGCTGTGGCTCCTTGATCGTCAATTGCAAGTCGGGGTAGCGCGCACGCACTTTCTCGATCAATTCGTACGTCTCGGGAAAATGCAGATGGGTGTCCAGAAAAGTGACGCGAGCGTCTTTTTTTACATCGCTTATCATGTCGATGAGCACCATCGCTTCTGCCCCAAAGCTGCACGAATAGACCAAATCGTCGGCAAACGTCTCGTAGGCCCACTTGATGACATCCACGGTATCTCCCTTGGCGAGACTTTTGTTGATCGCAGCGAGCTGCTCGGCTGTCGCCGTGTCGTAGTGTAGACGGCTCATATGCCCCCTCCTTGATCGTTGATGGAACTGCTTTCCCTGCGAATCAGCCGGATCAGCCCCACGAAGCCGAGCGTCGCCACGAAAACACTGGCGAGCACGACCAGCGTGTACAAATCCGAACGCAGGAACAGATGGACAAAGGCGAACGAAACGACCAGCGAAGAAACTGGCGAGACGATCCAGACCATGATGATCTGCTTGATAATTCCTTTTTGCCACAAGACGAAGCCTCGCTCCGACGTGCCTACGCCTAAAATGGCGCAAGTCGTGGCTTGAGTCAGCGGCACGGGAATCCCGAACAGCGAAGCGATGATGACGAGCGTACCGCCTGTAGCCGATACCGCGCTTCCTTGCAAAAGCGACAGGGTGGTAATTTTCTTGCCGTTCGTTTCCAGCACTCTTCCTCCCAAGAGCAGACAGCCGACAGCGACGGCCAGTCCGCCGAGCCACACGCCGTTTTCGGTCGACATCAGTCCGGCTCCCACGAGCGGGCCGACAGCGTTGGCTACGTTGTTCATCCCCGCTGAAAAAGCTTCATACACACCGCAGGCGACGAGCAAAAAGGTCAGCCAGCGCTCTCCTTTGGAGCCTGGCTTTTGCAAGGACGGCCAGCGCCGCTCCACGCGGCGAATCAGCTTGCCTGCCCCGTAGGCCCCGATAAAGGCAGCCACCGGGACCACGACCCAAAAAAACAGGATGACGAGGATGTGCCCGACAAACAAAGACTGATAGGCTAGGCCCACGCCCACGATCGCCCCCACTGTCACCTCGCTGGTCGAGAGCGGAATCCCGAGCAGATTCGCCCCAAAAAGCGTCAGCGTGGCCGAAGCGAGAACGATCACAACGGCTTCGATCGTCAGCAGATTCGCAGGGATGATCCCCCCGCTGATCGTCTTGACGACCTCGCCGCCGCCCAGCACTGCCCCGAGCAAGGCCGCTACGGCTACGAGCAGCATGGCGAGCAGCTTGTTTTTGACTGCCCCGCTGCCGTACGCGGCCCCCATCGAGGCTGCGGTCCCGCTGGCTCCAATATTCATGGCGAAAAACAAGGCGATGGCGATGGCGACGTAACTCCAATCCACGAAGAGCACTACCTCCTTTCATGCCAATCTGTTGTTACGTAAGAAAAGAAGGGGTGCCGTACAGCTTGCATGCTGCGCTGGCGACCTGCTCTCGCGAATGGATTCCTCGGGCCAAGCTCTCCACGTCTTCGGCGATGACGACGCGCCACCCCATTTGTCTCGCCACCTCCTGCGTCTTCGCATCGGCGCAAAAAAGCGGCACACTCTCCCAACCCGCTCCTGCAAAATCCGCCAGGGCAGGCAAAACTTCCCCGTCAGCGGCAGCAAACCAGTCAAACGCCAGCTTTTTCATCCAAGGAACGACCGGGTGTGTCTCCTCCCACTCCAGGACGCCTCCCGCTGGCAGATGGAGGAACTCTGCTGCTGACTGGGCAGGAGTACTCCCGCATTTGGCGCGCACATGCAAAATCCGCTCCCCGCCGTTTCGCGCAAGCTCCCTGCTCATAGCCGCAGGAGTGGCCGCGTGATCGAAAACGCGCTCCGGGTACAGTCCTCTGCTCTCCAGAAACAAAGCCGCCTGCTTCCCGCGCACAGCGAGCTTGCTCGTCAGCCGCCGCAGGTCAAACCGCCGTCTGCCCAGCTCTGCCAAAAAAGCCTCCGCCTGCTGCGCATCGTCGAGCACGATCCAGCCATATGCCGTGAGGTCCTCGGGAAATTCAGCAGCATCCACAGCGAGCAAAGGGCGCTTCACGAGCGGAATCGCGATGACTTCTGCACCGAGCTGCTCCAGCCTGCCCGCCAGTGCGTCGCTGCCGCCTGCTCCGGGAATGGCCGCAAGCGCCACCCGTTGTCCGAACAGCGGCCGCGATTCGTACCAGTTGAGTTGCTCGCGCAGCCGGACGACCTCGCCCACGACGATGATGGCCGGCGCGGAAAAGCCCGCTTTGGCGACATCGCGGTCAATCGTCGCAAGCGACCCGACCAATGTCTGCTGCTCTCCTACCGTGCCCCATCTGACGAGCGCGACAGGGGTATCCCCGCTTTTTCCGCAGGCCAAAAGCTGCGCCTGGATGTGCGGCAAGTTTTTCACGCCCATGTAAATGACGAGCGTCTCCATCCGCGCCAGTGCTGCCCAGTCCGGCTCCTTGCCGGCATTTTTGTCGCACAGATGCCCGGTGACAAAGGCAACGGAGGAATTGTAGTCGCGGTGGGTTAAAGGAATCCCTGCATACAGCGGGGCCGCCATGCCGGAGGTGATCCCCGGCACGATCTCGTACGGCACGCCATGCTGTACGCACATTTGCGCTTCCTCGCCTACCCGCCCGAACATGCTCGGGTCCCCGCCTTTTAAGCGAACCACGGTTTTTCCTCGCTTGGCTTCCCGAATCAACAGGAGGTTGATCTCTTCCTGTGGCAGTGTGTGGCGGTCCCTTTCCTTGCCGCAGTAAACAAGCCGGGCGTCCCTTTTGACGTGGGAGAGAAGCAGCGGGCTAGCCAGTCGGTCGTACACGACGACGTCGGCTTTTTGCAGCGCCTCCATCCCGCGAATGGTGAGCAGTTTCGGATCGCCAGGGCCAGCCCCTACAAATAAGACTCTGCCAGCGTTCATTTTCGATCAGTCCTCCTTGCTGCCTTCCCTAACGCGAAAAGCTGTTTCGTCTTACTGGCTGAAGCGGGAGGTTTCGACGACGTAGCCGACTCCCTGCCGACCGAGCGGTTTCTTTTCCACCAGGCTCAGCTCCTTGATTTTCGGCGGAGCGATGGTGTGCCGCAGTAGATTGTTTTCCGCGGACGAAAAAGCGCGCTCGTCCGTTTTGGCAATCACGACCACGGTCAAGAGTCGGCCTTCTTCGAGCACGGCCTCCAGTTTGTACAAGTAGCTCTCGGTTTGTTCCTCTGCCATGGTAGTCCCTCATTTCCTTGGATCGGGTGTGATCGGTTATTGTCCGGCTTTGGCTTCTTTACGCCGTTTGCAAAATGCTGTCGACCTGCTCCTGGATGCGTGCCAGTCCGACCCGCTCGACGTAGCGCCAGTACTCTTCGCCCTCCAACCGCTCTTCCTTGTAGAACGTAATCAACTGCGCCAGGAAGGCTCCCAGCCTGTCGACGGTCACTCGCGCGTTCAGCTTGCGGTTGAATTGCGGTTCTTCGAGCGTGCCGCCAACGTGGATGTCAAACGCTTCGACCATCCCGGCCGGCGTCTTGACTTTTGCCCCTTGCAGGCCGATATCGGCAATCTGCCGCTGTCCGCACGAGTTCGGGCAGCCGATCATGTGAATGCGCAGCGGCGTATCCAGTTCAACGGTGTCGTCCAAATATTGGGCGAGCGAGCGCATCCGTTCTTTCGTCTCCACGATCGCCAGGTTGCAATACTCAGTCCCTGTGCAGGAGACGGCATAGCCGACAAACGTATTCGGTTTTAGCTTGAAGCGGTTCACAATCAGCGGCTCTTCGCGGAATGCCGCCACCTTTTCCTTGGCGATGTTGCGAATGAGGACGTTTTGCGTGTTGCAGGCTCCGATCGTGCCGTCCCCGTATTCATCGGCCAGGCGCGCCAGCTCGATCAGCTCGGCAGCGTTCATCCGGCCGACGGGAACGGACAGTCCCGCATAGTAGTAGCCGGGCTGGCGCTGCTCGTGCAAGCCGTAAAAATAGCCGCCGTTCCAGCCTTTCGTCAAATCCTCTCCGCTCGTTTCCAGCTCGCCGATCAGCTTGACCAGTTCTTCCTTGAACTTTTCCGGTCCCCAGTCCGCCACCAAAAATTTCAGGCGGGCATGCGTCCGCTTCTGCCGATAGCCGAAGTCGCGGAACAAGGTCGTGACGCCTGCTGCCACCTTGACGACTTCTTCCGGCCGGACGAACACGTCAAGCTGCTTCGCCAAGTACGGCTTCGCCGACAGGCCGCCGCCTACCCAGACGTGGAACCCGATTACATCCTCGCCCGCGATGCGCTTTTTGGCGGGCGTAAAGGCGAGGTCGTTGATTTGCGCGTGGGCTGCGTTGTAGACGTTGGCGGAGATGGACATCTTGTATTTGCGCGGCAGGTTGGAAAAGTCGCGGTTGAGCAGGAAAAACTTTTCCAGCTCGGCCACAATCGGACGTGTATCCAGCACTTCATGCGGATCGATTCCGGCCAGCGGATTGCCCATGATCTGCCGCGGACAGTCGCCGCACGCTTCGAACGAAGAAAGCCCGGCCGCAGCGAGCCGATCAAAAATATCGGCCAGCGTCTCCACCGTCAGCCAGTGAAACTGGACAGCCTGGCGCGTCGTCACGTCCACGAGATCGCGGCCGTAGTCCTGGGCGATTTTCGCCAGCACTCTCGCCTGCTCGCTGGTCATGATTCCGCCGGGGATGCGCACCCGCATCATGAAGTGGCCGTCTTTCGGACGCTGCTGGTAGACTCCCGCCCACTTGAAGCGGTCCATATCAGAAGATTCAATCGATTCAAAGCCCTCTTTGGAGTAGGTATTGATGATTGTTTCGATGACGTCCAGGCCGTCTTTTTCCAGCTTGGTCAGCTCCATTTTGTTCAGGGACGGATCATCTGCCCATTTCCACTGTTTTCTCTCTGCCATGCTCATACACGCTCCTTTTTGTGAAGAGGTCTGTTACAAGTGCCGTGCGAATGGATTGGCCAATCCAGTCTGCAATCAGCGGGTGAGGCAAGTACGCGCTGCCGTTGTAGCGGTACGGCAGCTCCGCCAGCCGTGCCGGAATCGCCTTGCGGGTGAAGTACCCCTGGCTGACGAACAGAGGCAGCACGAGGACATCTCCTTTTTCTGCAAGCAGCAGGGCTTGTTCCCGCAACGTGTCCGGCCGCAGTGTCGCATATCCGGCTGCGGGGAAGGCGTAGCGGTTTTGCAGGCGAAACGTCATCCGGCGCAACAGCTTTTCCCACCGCTCCTGGCCTCCCGGCAAATCGCTGCCGTGGCCGACGAGCAACAGCGCTTCCTTGCGCGGATCGCTCGACAGCTCCTGAATGCGCTGGCTTACGATTTGCTCCACCAGCGGATGATCTTCCAGCGGCGGACACCAGAGCAGCCGCGCGCGAACCGGAATGCGCACCTGCTCCGTCTCCCAGGCGGGCCACGGCTCCAGTCCGAGCATCGCGCGTATTTCTGTCACGTGGTTGCTCCCCGCCGAAGCAAACAGGGGAACTACGACGATCCGCTTCGCGCCGGACGCCTCCAGACGCTTCCATTCGTCACTGATGCTTCGCCCCTCTACTCCCCCCAGATACGCTACCCGGGTCGGCAGCTCGCTCTGGCACTGCCTGACGGCTGACTCTACGAGACTCAGCCAGTCGGGATCGGGTGAACCGTGAGCGATTACCAAAGCCGCTGTTTTTGCCATCGGATAAACCCCTTATCCAAACCTAATTTGTAAATCATATATGTTTACTCGGAATTATAAAGGGGATGTTTTTCGCCGTCAATAATCAATTCCTATTTCTTGAAAAAAATCTTGATGAAAATATATTTGCACATCTTTTCGTTTTGCTGGATAAGAAAACCTCTATCGAATCCTGCTCAATGATGAGCGACCACGTCTTAGCGAAAGGTTGTTCTTGCCGAATCGGTTGTTTGCTCTTGCAAGTTTACGCTATCCGATTCAGTCAAACAAGCTGCCGGCAGCACCGACAGCTTGTTTCTTCGTTATTCCCATTTTTTCCTAGTAGCTGATGAGCGCAGCCATCAGCAAGCCTGCCGCAATGCTCAATCTGGAGGCGAAAATGCCTACAGACACGTTGCCGTTCGGGATTTCAGACACGACCTTGAACGGCGTCACCCACTCGAACAAATAAAAAATGATGACTTGAAACACCATGCCGACCAGGCCCCATACAACCAAATCCCACAGGTTGACCGAATGGTAGACAGCAGATGCGAGCACGATTGCCAGCCCGATAATTTTTCCGCCCAGGTCGTGTGCTGCCGCCTTGGCCGCCGCCATTTTTTTCGGGTCGTCTGTCTGCGCCCCGTCCTTGATGAGAGCGAACTCCTTATACGGAGTCGTAAACGTAAACACGAAAATACCTACTGCCAATATCGGAATTGTCACGGCCATATAGGCCAAAAAATTGAGTATGTAGCTCCATTGCGTAATCATGCCGCGCCCCTCTCCTTTTCGCTATCCTTTCATGCCGACTGGCAAGTAATACGACAGGTTGTTTGTAATCGGACCTCCGACCCGGGCCACGATTGCGGATGCTTCCCCGCCAATCCAGAAGGAGCCCCACAACAGCCGTCCGGCGTAGGGACCCGCCACGGTCTGCACCGTGATTTCGGGCAGCTCCACCCGCTTTTGGTAGATCATCGGCTGCTCCCAGTAAAATTCCTCCTGGTCTTTCTCCACCAAAGTGCCGTCTGCCGCAAACAGGGCCACTCCGCCCCCTTCTCTGCCGAAAATGGGCTTGGTTACATAGTCTTCTGTCCCTGCAAAACGGTTTTCAAAATAGGTCGGAAGCATGTAGGCGTCGATGGTCGCATGCTCTTCTGCGGTAAAAAACTCGCCCGCCTCGTGCAAGTTCCAGATGAGCGCCTGCAGCGCCTTTGTCTGGATCAAAAACGCGGACGGCGGATTGATGATCGCAAGCTTTCTGTCCGCAATCAGCGCCAGGACGTGCTCGCCTGTCGGGTAGCCGTCTTCGTCCCGCTCGTCTGCGAGCTTTTCCAGCGCATGCAAACGGTACAGCACATCGACGGGAAGCAGGCTGTCGCCGTCCTGCACGTACAGTCCGTCCTCCCAGACGCGCAGCTTTTCCAGCGGCGCAAACCGGGCAGCGATCTCCGTCTTTTCCATTAAATAAAGCGTGGTGCCCTTGTCTTCCTCGTGCCAGTCCAGCGAGCTGAACCAGACGTGCTCTACCGGATAGCCCATGTCCCTGTAAGCTTGCAGCAGCTTGGCAAAAGCGTGGCGCAACTGGACGTCCATGCCGGCATTCGGATTGTTCACTCCGAAAAAGCGGCAGGCGTGCTCGTTGACGTAAAAAGCTTCGACGATCCCGGTCGGCGTGTCGCTGTTGCACTCCAGCATTTTCAGCCCCGCTTGCGTCTCGGCAAAATCAAAGCGCCCGATCGCCGTAGGCAGCTTGGGCAAAACGGCGGTTCTGACCGTTTGCAGCGCTTGCTGCGGGACTCCCAGTTCGAGCAGGAGCGCGTCGTCTGCCTGCTGCAGTACAGGCGTCACTTTGGTGAAAATCCGGCCCAGCGCAGCCGTTGCCGTCGCAAGCTCGTCTCGAAACGATGCCGGGATGAGGTGCAGATCGGCCAGCGCGTACTCTTCGCCGTACATCCAATCCCATGTAAAAATGCCTTCTTCACGCAAAGGGGCGTACAGCGCTTCTCTTCGGTTCCGCACGTCCACTGGCCTCACCCCGAGCTGGACACGCCGGAGCTGCCGATACCGCCCTTGGAGCTGCTCGGGCTAATGCCGCTTGATACGCCTTGCGACTTGCTTTTCGACGAGCCGCCTCCGTAGTAGGTGGACGACCCGCCGCGCGAGCTGCTTCCTCCGTCGTCGCAATAGCCGTCATTGTCTCTGTCGTAGCAATCGTCATCATAGTCTGACGAACAGCCGCTGATGGCCATCGTAGCAGCCACGAACAGGCCGACGACCTTGGCCGATTTTGTCAGTGCCATCCTCTTCCCTCCTACCCTGCCGGCCGCGCGTAGAAAATGTACACCTGGCGATCTTCGTCCACTTCCGCCGATGTTTTTTCCCACTCGCGTCCATTCAGGTACAAATAGTCGCTTTGCAAGTGCAAGAGAGCATCGTCGTCGTCCTTGAACGAAAACGTGTGCACGAGCGGGTAAAGCCGTGTGTTCTCGCGGTACTCCCGCATCTCGATCTGGATGCTCCCCCAGCGCACGGACGGCCTCTCCGCGTAGTCCACAGCCGTCTCCTCCGTCGAATGCCGGACGTAGATCACGTACGTCCCCTGCTCAATCGCGCAGGAAGTCTTCTCGTAGACGACATGCCCTTTCACCAGGTAGTCGCAGGCAAAGCGCAAGGACACTTCGTCCTTGTCGATCCGGTCGTAGTAAAACAAGACCGGGTAACCGTTCGCCTCATCCAGCAGCCGATATTCCAATCTGGCCATTTTTTCACCCCGTTTGTACGAAAATGCTGCTTCTTTCACGACACGCAACATTTTATACGCGCTACGAAACATTTGGTTGCCAAAAAATTAAAAAAATCGGATGAACAGGAAAAAGTTGGTGCGAGAGTCCCGACCCAAGCCCCAGCCGCGATGTTTCCTGTGAAAAAGGTCGCGCTACCGGCAGTCCGGCAAAGCCTTAGCGCAGACAATCCGCCATGCTCTGCTCCAGCAGCAGGCCGCGAATCGGCTCGTGCAAATGCCCGTTCGTCGCCAAAAGCGAGCGCACCTGATCTTGGGCAAACGGCTCGTGCCGGTACGGTTTCCCTTGCCAGTCAGTGATGGTCGCTCCCGCCTCGCTCGCGATGACGATCCCCGCAGCGACGTCCATGATGCCCGAGCGCTGCATGACGATATAGTCCAGCCAGCCGTTGGCGAGCAGACACCAGTCGAGCGCCGGAGCGACGTTGCGCAAAATCCGCTTCGTGTTCAGCACAAACGGCTCCGTAAAGGCCAGCTCCTCCTGCTTGGTCACCGTATTGCGCCCGCGGATGTAGGTCCCGACTGCGCGCGTCAAGTCTGTCCGGTTGTTGATCGACATGCGCCTGCCGTTCAAAAACGCGCCCTTCCCTTTTTCCGCCCAGAACATTTGCCCTGCCACCGGGTTGTAGACGACGCCGAGGACGAGATCGCCCTTGTGCTGCAAGGCAATCGAAATACTGAAGTACGGATGGCCGATAAAGTAGTTGTTCGTGCCGTCCAGCGGATCGACAATCCACAAATATTCTTCGTCGCGGCTGACCATTCCGACTTCCTCGGAAAAAATCGTATGCGTCGGGAAATGGCGGTGCAGTACCTCGATAATGCGCTGCTCGCTGCCTTTGTCCTCCGGCAGCTTCACGTCGTTATGCAGTTCCTCATCCGGCGTAAGCTGTTCGAGAAAACGCTCCTTTAAAAATGCTCCTGCTGCACTTGCTGCTTCTTTGGCTATTTCCAGCATCGGCTTTTCGCCCCTTCCTATGGTCTGTCATTGTTTTCCCTTGCATTCCGGCTCCTGACTTCACTATGATAGAGTGACACCCATCTCGCGAAAGACAGATACGCAGCGCGGTCCCGAGCCACAAGCCAGCCTTTTCCCATCGGTGCCCGACGCTTTTAGGAGGGGAAAACATGAACAGCGATTTCATTCGCCTGAAAAATATGGAGGGTGAGCTTAAATTCACCCAAATGAACAATAGCTACGGCTTCTCGGTCACGACGAAGGAGCTTGTCTTTTTCAAGCCGCACCTGACCTACCACCTGTTTTTGCACGACATCGTCAGCATGGTGCCGCATAAGCTCGACAACGCGCCCGTGTCCTTTCGCCTGAACCGCGAAACCGTCCACACCACGTTTGGCTCCCAATACTACAAGATCGGCGTCAAGTGGGCCAGAATCGTCTCCCGCTCCGGCATCGTGGAGAAGGAAAACATGGAGTTTATCGTCCCTCTCTCCGCCAAAATGCTCACTTACATTACACAATACAGCGGGCTTGTTGTGATCCGGTAAAGCCTAGGTAAAAAAACAGGCTTTGGGGTGTGCGTATTTCGCACGCCTTTTTGCTATTTTCTGTTCAGGACGATAAACGTCCCGGTGCCGTGGGCGACCCGCTTGTTGCGCTCGTCGTACACCGTGCCCTCCATGACGACCAGCGTGTGCCCCCGGTGCAAAAACGTCGCTTCGGCGCGAAGCCGCTTCCCTACTCCCGGCCGCAAGTAGTTGATTTTCAATTCGGTCGTGACCGCGTACTGCTCCGGCGGCAGCGAGCGGTTGATTAGCGAACCCATGGCCGAGTCGATCAAGGTGGCGAGAATCCCCCCGTGCACCGCTCCCCCGGAGTTGTGCATGAACACGGTGAGAGGCAGCTCGAAGCGATACGACTGCTTCGTTTCGTCGATAAACTCTCCCTTCAGGCCAAGAAAGCCGGATAAATAGGCGCTTTTGCGCTCGCGCTTCTGGCGGATTGCCTGCAAAGCCAGCTCCAGTATTTTCCGTTCCTCGTCATTTCCTTCCGCCCAGACATTTTTTAGCTCTTCTATCATTTTGTTCACTCCAACAAAAATAGACTCAATCCTTTTATTGTAGCCCATAAAGCTGGTTTCCGCCATGTCTCCAAAAGCCGGTCACAGCCGCTCACAGGCAGCAGACTGAGCAAATGTTCAGACTTTTACGGTTGTTTCTATTAATAAAAATTGATAAGATAGTGCAAAACATAAGACAGGTAACTTTCACGTGTAGGAAGGGAGAGTTTCACATTGGCTAGACAACGAAGTGACATGATTAAAAAAGGTTTTGACCGCGCTCCGCACCGCAGCTTGCTTCGTGCGGCAGGAGTAAAGGACGAGGATTTCGACAAACCGTTTATCGCCATTTGCAACTCTTACATCGACATTATCCCGGGCCACGTGCACTTGCAGGAATTTGGCAAGCTGGTCAAGGAAGCTGTTCGTGCCGCTGGCATGGTTCCTTTTGAGTTCAATACGATCGGGGTTGACGACGGCATCGCCATGGGCCACATCGGCATGCGCTACTCGCTCCCGAGCCGCGAGATCATCGCAGACAGCCTGGAAACGGTCGTAGCCGCGCACTGGTTCGACGGCATGATCTGCATTCCGAACTGTGACAAGATCACCCCGGGCATGATTATGGGCGCCCTGCGCGTCAACATCCCGACTGTATTCGTGACAGGCGGCCCGATGAAAGCAGGCAAAACGAGCGACGGCCGTTCCATCTCGCTTTCTTCTGTATTCGAAGGCGTCGGGGCTTACCAGGCTGGCCTGATCGACAACAAGCAACTGGAAGAACTGGAACAATACGGATGCCCAACCTGCGGTTCCTGTTCCGGTATGTTTACCGCCAACTCGATGAACTGTCTGCTCGAAGCGATCGGTCTGGCGCTGCCAGGCAACGGCACTGTTCTCGCCGTCTCTCCGGAGCGCCGCGAGCTGGTAAAATCCTCCGCAGAAAAGCTCAAGCACCTGATCGAGCAAGACATCAAGCCGCGCGACATCGTTACGCTGGAAGCGATCGACGACGCCTTCGCGCTCGACATGGCGATGGGCGGCTCTACGAATACCGTTTTGCACACGCTGGCAATCGCCCAGGAAGCGGGAATCGAATACCCGATCGAGCGCATCAACGAAGTGGCGAAGCGCATCCCGCACATTTGCAAGCTGGCGCCATCCTCTGACTACCACATCGAGGACTGCCACGAAGCGGGCGGCGTGTCCGCTGTGCTCAAGGAGATCGCGCGCAAAGAAGGCGCGATTCATCCGAACCGGATTACCGTGACAGGCAAGACGCTGGCAGAAAACATCGCCAACGCCGAAATCAAAAACGACCAGGTGATTCGTCGTCTGGAAAATCCGTACAGTGCCTCCGGCGGTCTGGCCGTCCTGTTCGGCAACCTGGCCGAGCAAGGCTCGATCATCAAAACCGGCGGTGTCGATCCTTCTATTAAAAGACACGAAGGTCCGGCGATCTGCTTCGACTCGCAGGAGGAAGCACTGGCGGGCATCGCCGCTGGCAAGATCAAATCCGGGCACGTCGTCATCATTCGCTACGAAGGACCAAAAGGCGGCCCCGGCATGCCGGAAATGCTCGCTCCTACCTCGCAAATCGTCGGGATGGGACTCGGCAAGGAAGTCGCGCTCGTCACAGACGGTCGCTTCTCCGGCGCTTCCCGCGGAATCAGTATCGGCCACGTCTCGCCGGAAGCGGCGGAAGGCGGCCCGATCGCTTTCGTCCAGGACGGAGACATCATCTCCATCGACCTCGAAGAGCGCTCGATCCACCTGCACGTGGACGAGGCTGAGCTGGCCCGCCGCCGCGAAGGCTGGCAGGAATTCCAGCCGAAAGTCAAAACAGGCTACCTGGCCCGCTACTCCAAGCTGGTGACGAATGCGAGCATGGGCGGCGTTATGAAAATCTAGTCGCATTTCTTTATAAAAGACAACCCCCTGCCTTTGGACAAGCTGTCCGCTCAGGCAGGGGGTTTTTCCTATGCAAAAGCAAAAGCCGCTTGTTACTGATCCATGAAGCGCACGCTTTTGTCAGCTCCAGCGCCTGCTGCTCCGTGAGCGCGGTCACCTCGCCTGTCTCCGCCCAGTCAAACCCGCCAGCCGGAATACGCATTCCTGAACAGGATTGTCTCCTTGCCCGGCTCGCCAGCGGCCGGCGCAACCACGCTCACATCCGTAAAAACGGCATCGTATATGTCGTCTTTTTTGTTTTGCTCGCTATACCGCGATTCCAGGGCGATACCGCCGCTGTCTTGCGCCGTCTCCTGGCTGTCGATCACGACCTGCTTGTCCACAGACACCGTCAGTCGCTTCCCGCTGAGCGCGATCTCCCGCAGCCGCATATGCGAAATATTGACCGGATAGCCCGGGTCTTCTTTTACCGCCCCTGCCTCTGTCTGGGCTTTGCTGTACACTGTCGCCTTGTCGTAGGCGAGGTCTTCCGGCTTCCAGTGGATCTCGCTCAATGTTGCCTTGGACAGCTCGACCAGCGGACGGCCTGCCTGCTTCTCTTCCAGCTTGAGCTCATTGTTTTCCAAAAGCAAGCGGACAAACGACTCTTTTTGGCGATCGTAGCGCAAGTAAATGGTTTGTCTGCCGACGACATTGCCCTCCAGCTTGGCTGACACGCGCACATCCCGGTACTTCTCGCTGTCGCGCAAATACAGCATGCCGCTTTCACCGGGCGGCGAAGTCAGCACGATGCTGTTGTCCCCAAATTCCTCCGCACCGCCCATTCGCTCCCACTTTGCCGCCTGCTGTTCGTCGCCCTGCACGAATTTGACCTTTTGCTGCGTATCCTTCTGAATTTTCATCAGCAAATGGTTCGTGTACCAGTAAAGAGCAGCCTGGACGCGCGTCAGGTTGTACAGGCTGTCCTCGGCGGTATTGCAGGCGTTGCCCTCCCTGTTGAAATGCATCGCAAACAGTTGCCGGATGTTGGCGTCATTCACATCGGACACGAGCCGGTTCATCCCCTGGTAGAGCGCGTTGGCGTGCATTATCATGTCCGCGCGCGACGATTTCTTTTGCCAGCTCCGGCTCTTCTGCGACCCGCATGCCAGGCAAAAAGAAAGTAGCCTTCAGATGATGCTTGTCCAGTTCATCCAAAAGCTTCTTCATCGTGTCGCTGTCTGTCATTCCATTGAAGGTGAGCGATAGCTCCCGCCTGGTGGTGTACACAAACGGAATCGCCTTGCTCTTTTCTCCTGTGGAGCGAATGATGGTTGGGGCGACTTTGGATTTTGGTGTACCGTCGTCGGCTTTTCGTTCTTCCCCGAAAAAAGCGGCGCATCCGGTCAACAAAATCAGCACCATCATCAACGCGATCATGGCAAACGAGAAGTTTTTGCTTTTTTTGCCTCCACCTGTCTGCATCGGATTGCTCCTTTTTTCCGTTCTCCATCAAGGTTTTCTCCTAGCTTATCCGTCATCCAAACTACTCCTTGTACACGCAAACTGCTATTGATAAATCAAGGCAATTGCCCATGCTTCTGCTGTTGCGCGAAGCGAATCGGGCATGCTAAAAAAGAGGCGTTCCCCCGGCGCTTGGACAGCAAAAAAGGACGATCCGACTGGACCGCCCTCCTGTTTGCCTGCTTCGCTTTTTCCAAGATTTTCTTGCTCCTATCTCGCAACGAACGGCGCTGTGAGACGTATGAATAAGTAGAGAGATTCGAAATAACGCTACAGGACGCGACGCGCCGAGACAAAGCGCTTCTCCCAGGATGTGCCTTTAAAACCTGTAAAAGTCACACCCGGTTGCCCGTAGGTATGTAGTAGCTTGTTGTTGCCAGCGTAAATCGCTACATGGGTAATCCGCTTGGACTTCGTCGTTGTGCTCGCCTTGAAGAAGACCAGATCCCCTTTTTTCAGGTTGGCTTTGGACACACTGATTCCTTTTTTCGCCTGGTCGCGCGACGTTCGCGGCAAGCTCTTGCCTACTGCCACACGAAAAACGCGTTGCGTGAAAGAAGAGCAGTCAAAGACGGCTGTCGTATTTTTGCTTGCCCCGAATTTATAAGGTGTACCCAAATATTTTTTCCCAGTGGCAATAACCTTGTCCGCTTTTGCTTGCGACCAAGCAGCATGAGCTACATTTTCTCCAGGCATCGGCATGGCAATCGCCGTTACGCCAAGTGTCAAGCCCATTACAATTCCGATGAGGGTTTTTCGCAGTTTCATGTTGTTCATCCTCCCTTTTGACAGAACACGCTTCTACGAAATCGTTTCGGTAGAAGCTTACTTTATGCAAAGTTTGGCTGACCTCTCACTTGTTCTCTACTTTACCAAAGCTGTTACCCGGTGAAATTACCAAAAACTTGGCAAAAACCGCTTGGGCAAATGGATACGATTACCGCTTGACGCGCTCAAGCCCGATATCATGGGCATTCCTCAAATTTTCAGTTTATTTTCTTGCCAAAATGTTCCTCGCAATTTGACCAATTGTATCCAGTGCCAAGCGTCTACTTCCCGCATAACATGCGACTTATGGCCTAGTTCTTCTTGCAAAAAGTTCCTGTTCTCGCGATTTTCGCTGGGGAAGAAACTGGATTCTCTCTACTCTTCCTTCTCTATGCTTGCAACCTGCAGGGAGTCAGCGTAAAGTAGAAAAGAGTTCGTTTTAAGGAGGCACATCATGCGACTGCGTAACATTCCAGGTGCCGAAGCGGCCCTGCGAGAATATCCGACGTTTGTGGACAATCCCCTTTCCTATAAAGGAAGCTGGAAAGAACGCTTCGGAAATGACAATCCGATCCACGTGGAGATCGGCTGTGGAAAAGGACGCTTCATTAATACATTGGCACAGCGTCACCCTGATATTAATTTCATTGCTGTCGAGCTGAAAGCGGAGGTCGTGTTGCGCGCCTTGCAGCGGACAGAGTACAAGCCGATTCCGAATCTGGCCTTTGTCCAGTTTGACGCTTCCAAGCTGACCGAGCTGTTTGCCGATCACGAGATTGCCCGCATCTATCTGAACTTCAGCGATCCGTGGCCCAAGACACGCCACGCCAAACGCCGTCTCACCCATCCTCGCTTCCTGAACAACTATCGTCAGGTGCTTGCCGAGGACGGAGAGATTCATCTGAAGACAGACAATGAAAAGCTCTTTGAGTTTTCGCTCAATCAGTTCGCTGCCGAGTGCTTCCAGATGCGCAACATCACTTTTGACCTGCACCAGTCGAAGCTCGCAGAGGAGAACGTCATGACGGAGTACGAAGAGCGCTTTTCGTCCCGCGGACAGCGTATTTATCGGGTAGAGGCAAGCTGCATCATTAAATAGAAGAAACGCGCCTTTTGGACAAGGCACATGCCTCCACGTGAACACGCTATCGGAATCGTTCGTGCTTACGTGGAGTTTTTTCGACCTTCCAGCAAAGGATTGAGATCAACAGATGAATAGCATGATGAAGCCTTTCATGAATGGAACACCAACTTGTTATTCACCCGGTTGCGCATGACCTCGCTGTTTCTGCTCATGTGCTATCCTTTTTTTCTGTATGCCGATCTGGTCTTGCTCAAAGACGTCGGCGATCCTCTCTTTTGCTATACGTTGACGGGCATACACACCGCCGGCTTTCTTCTATCAATCGTCTTCCTGTTGATTTACAAAAGGGTTCGGCAGCAGGAAACGTTTATGCGCTCCTTTTGGCCGACTTTCTTGTCCTTGTGTACGTCGCTTGTTATATCGGCGGGGGTGCCCTGTCTTCCCTGAACAGCCATGATGCAGTCGCACACGGGAAACTCTTCCTTCATCACCGACAAAAAATCAAGCCCGTCCATGTCCGGAAAATAAATGTCCAAAAGCACCAGGTCCGGCTGCAATAGCTCCAACTGGTCCCGCGCCTCCTGTCCATTGGTGGCAATGCCTACAACCTCGTAGCCCTCCACTTTTTCCACAAATCGTCGGTTCACCTCGGCGATTCTGAGGTCGTCCTCGACAATCAGTACCCGTATGTTGCTCCCCGCCATGCTTTTCAACGCTGCTCTCTCTCCTTCATGTCTGCGACGTGCGAGCTTCTTTTCGGAAGCGTCACGGTAAAAATCGTTCCGCCCGACGGATTGCCTGTATGCGTAATATTGCCGTGCAGCTTCGCGACCGCCTGTTGCACCAGATGCAGGCCGTAGACGTGATTCGGTTTCACTTTGGTCGAAAACCCCAGCTCGAATACCCGTTCGGCGTTTTCGCGCGAGATGCCTGGCCCGCGATCTTCCACCTCGATCAGCAGCACTTCCTCCATGTCCAACAAAAAAATCGTAACCTCCTGCGCAAACGCCCCCGGCGACAAAACGGCGTCCATCGCATTATCGAGCAAATTGCCCAAAATGACAATCAGTTGCGCCCGGTCAATCGCGGCGGGAATGTCGCGGAAGTTGCTGTCCGGGTCGATTTTCAGCTCGATTTTGCGTTCGTTGGCCTGGTTCAGCTTGCCGAGCAAGCAAGCAGCATCGTGCAAGCAACGCCCAACAGCAGCGTAACGATCCCCACCACGACAATCCGGTCGCGGTACGATTCGATCGTCTCGTCAATATCTGCCAGCAAAAAGCCGACAGACACGACTCCCATCACTTGCCCTGCGTCATTATAGATCGGCGTCTGTCCCCGCAGCCCCGGTCCGAGCGAACCGACTGTCTCGGAGATGATCGAGTTTCCCGCGAACACCGCCTCGTTATCGCCGCCCACCATCTGCTTCCCGATTTCCTCCTTGGAAGAATGCGATTTCATTTTGCGCTGCCATTATAGCAATCTTCGTAAAAGTCCGAATAGAATTTGCGCATAAACAGTTTTACCCGCATTGTTTTCATTAACGTCATAAAATTCACCAACATCGTGTCCACTCGTCCCGTTGCATGTTACAATAAGACAACCTATATTTTCCTAAACTGGAGGTTTTCATGCTTAACGTCGGTGTTTCTGCCATCCCGCTCTTGATAATGTTGCTGTTTTACGGTCTAATCATTTATTTGATTTTCAGCCTGATCCGCTTCATGAAAAACAAGACCTCGCTGGACCGCGAACGAAATGAAAAGCTGGACCAATTGATCCAGCTTCTGCAACAACAAGAACAAAAAACGGCCCAGGCCCGCTCGGAGACAGACCGCAACTAACTCCAGCGCCAGGCTGCCTTTGCCCGAGCTGTCCGGCTCGGGCTGTTCCCGTTACACATCGCGCTTTCCGAACAAGCGGACAGCCAGCGCCAACATCACCGCTCCGTAAATAACAGTGTAAAAAAGCATCGCGTCGCTCGGCGGAGACATGGTACCGAATATGCCTTGCGTCGCAAAGGACAGCGGATCGTCTGCCGTGTCAAACAGCACAACAGTCGCTTGCCTGAACAGCGAGTCGGTCGGAAACAGCAGACTGGAAATAATGCCGATGTTGATGAGCGCGTCTTGTCCGATGATCGACCCGATCTGCTCGACAAACCCGCCGATAAAGCTGATCCCGTACAAAATAATCAGGACGATTCCGCCTGTCACCGTCGTCGTCACACTGCTGAGCAAAAGAGACACGCAGACCAGAATGACGGGCATCAGGACAAAATAGCCCAGGGAGGACAACACTTGCTGGGCGCTCACGTCTGCGGCCAGTACGCCTCCGCCCACCCACTGATTGATCCCGAGGATGCCCAAAAACATCAGGATGGCGTAGAGGATGAGCATGCTCGAAAGCCCGCCGAATTTGCCGAGCACGTATTTGTGCCACGGCAGCGCCCGGGCGAGCCACGTATCAATCTGGTGGCTCTCCACTTCAGACGCAATGCTGCCGACGCTGCTTAAAATCGCGAGCAGCGCGGTAATGAAGGAGCCGAAGTACAAGCCCATGCCGAGCAGTTGGGTGGAGAAAAAGTTTTTTTGCATCAGCACGTCGGTCGCGCTGCCTCCCAGCTCACGGCCCAGCTCCCGCGCCGCAAACCAGGTCGCCACGCCAAACAGCAGCAGGAAGGCAAGCGACATCATCATCGTAATCGTAAAAATCCGCTTGGAGAGCATCTCCCTATACGTGATTTTCATGATCGGCCACATGCGCTTCCCCCTCCTTCTTTTGCACCCAGTACAAAAATACTTCCTCCAGCGACTGCTGCTTTTGCACAACCCCATGCACCGCGACGCCTCTGGCGATCAACGCCTGCAAAAGCTCCGGCACCCGATTGTCCCGATCCAGCGTCAGCAGCCACGTAGAGCGGTCAGCGTCTTGTCTGTGCAGCCGCCGGTCAGTGACGAAGGCCGGCAGTTCTTCGCTCGCGGCAAAGCTCGCCGCCTCTACGGTCAGCTCAATCTGAGGAGCGACGCTGCTCAGCTTGCGCCATTCCCCATGCACGACCAGCTCGCTGCGATGGATGATGCCGACGTAGTTGCAGACGCTCTCCATCTCGCTGAGCAGATGGCTGTTGAGAAAAATCGTTTTGCCTTGATCGCGCAGCCTGGCAATCAGCTCGCGCACTTCTTTTCGCCCAATCGGATCAAGCGCTGAAGTCGGCTCGTCCAAAAAAATCAGCTCGGGATCGGACAGTAAAGCGCAGGCGATCCCGATGCGCTGCTGCATGCCTTTGGAGTAGCCGCGAATCCGCTCGCGCTCGCGGCCAGCCATGCCCACCAGCTCCAGCACATGGCGGATGACGGCCTTGCTCTCCGTCCGGGACAGGCCGCACAGCTCGGCATGATGTTCCAGGAGCTGCTGTCCGGTCAGCCAATCCGGATAACGAAACAGCTCGGGCAAATACCCGACTTTTTGGCGCGACGCGACGCTGCCGATCGGGTGGCCGAGCATGACCGCCCTGCCTTTTGTCGGGTGCAACAGCCCCAGCATCGTTCGGACAAAGGTGCTTTTTCCGGCGCCGTTTTGCCCGAGAAAGCCAAACACCGACCCGCGCGGCACTTGCAGCGTAATGTTTTTGCATCCTGCCTTGCCGTCGTACTGCTTGGATAGCTCCCAGGTCTCGATTACGTAATCCGTCATCGGTTTCCTCCTCTTTCTTGCAAGAAACGGGACAAAGCAGAGCCTTCCTCATCAGGAAAGCTCTGCTACTCCCCTCCATTCGACTTGCCTCTCTACTTCAACTGCTTCGCCAAAGCCAGCAGCGCTTCTCCACTCTTGTCACTGCCTTCGAGCATGTGAATTTTTCCGTCCTGCTGCCAGACGAGATGCGTATCGTACTTGCCGGTGACCAGCATGCCGTCCTCGCCGTTTACCTTGACTTCCTTCATGTCGCTCTTGCCGTCAGCCATGTACGGCACCGGAATCGTATGCTTCCAGTCTTTGATGTCGAGCATTTGCTTTTTCACCTGATCCGGAATGAACGGCAGCGCCAGCACTGTCTCGCGCAACTGGAGCAAATCTACGCCCTCTGGCGCTTTCAGCTCAGGCGCGTCGACCACGGAGTAGGAATAGCTGTCTTTGCCAGTGGCGATCCACGTCTTTTGCATCTTCGGAATTTCCAACGAGATGCGCTGACCGTCCAGCTTCTCATCGAATTTCGCCTCTACCTGCAGTTGGGCCAGCAGCTTGTTCGCCCGCTCGGTGTTGATTTCCAGGTGCACGCGATACGGGGAAGTCACCTCTACGCCGTCCACTGTCAGCCCATCCGGCAGCTTCGGCAGCTTGACGCCCGCTTTCTCGGCGGCCTCTCTGCTGTTGTAGTATTGGTTTCGGTTTTCCTGCTTGTCTTTATCCACGCCGTCGATCCAGATTTTCCCGATTCCTTGCAAATCCATCTCGCCGACATTGCCGTTTGCAATCCAGCTTTCCACTTGCTGCAAGTCCTTCGGCGTCACTTTGACAAATTCGACCTTGCTCATGCGGAAAATGGACAGAAAATCATTGGCGGCCGCCTGCACTTGCGGAAAAGAAAGGGATACCGCCACTACGGCTGCTGCTGACGCTGCCGTCATCCAGCGTTTTGTCGTTTTGTTCATCTGTTTCCAGCTCCTTTTCGCGCTGCGCTGCTCGTGGCTGTCCCACTCGCGCAGATCGCTCTTTTTCGTTGTTCCTGCGGTTTGCGAGAAACGCTGCCACGCGGCGTCGGTATCGATCTTCGCCTGGTCCGCCTGGGCAAAAACGTGCGCTTCGATTTTTTCGCGCGTCCAGACATCGAGAGCCATCAGCTCTTCCAGGCGAGCCTGACACTGTTCGCACTCAGCCAGGTGAGCGCGAAACGTTTCGCTTTGCTGCGCGTCGCATTCCCCGTCCAAAAACGTCTGAATCAAGCCTGTGTCGGCACATTTCATCCTTCTTCCCCCCTGACCCGCTCATATAGCCTGCGAAACTTGCTCTTCGCTCGCGCCAGAACCGTCCCGACGGAGCTGGCCTGCATTCCCGTCGCTTTTGCCAGCTCGGCATAAGGAAAGCCGGAGTATTTCATAAGCAGCAAGGTACGTTCCCGCTCATCCAGCTCATCGAGCACCTCGCGGACGTGGCTGAGCGCTTCCTGCTCCAGCCATACTTCTTCGGACGAAGGCATGACACAAGCCTGATCCGCTGTCCCGCGCTCTTGCCTGTCCTGCCTGCGCTTTTCGGAGCGCAGATGGTTGTAGGCCGCATAGAGAGCCGCTTTGGCCAGCCATGCCGGAATATTTTCGATGGCGGAGCGATCTGTATGGTAAAAGGAGAGAAACACTTCCTGGGCGATATCCTCCGCTGTTTGCTGTTCACGCACAATCCGCATGATCTGTCGGACAACGAACGGGTAGTAGGCCGTAAACAGCTCCTGAAACGAGTCCGTTTCCGCTCTGGCCCGCATCTGGTTCACCGCCAGCTTTGCCTGCATCTCCATCAATCCTCCTCCTTCCTGCACAGCCACTGTCTTGACGCTCCCTCTTGCGTTCTACACCTTATAGAAACCGCCGACGCCTTTTTTGTGACAGCAGGAAAAAAATTAATCGCGAAAAAAAGCATCCGGCTTCTCCAGAAACCTCCGGGTCAACTGGTAATGCTCCGTATCCTGATAGCGGATCGGTTGCGCGGGAGATTCGTCAAACGTATAGATGTCCGCGCCGGGGTAGCCCAGCAAGATCGGGGAGTGCGTGGCGATCAGAAACTGCGCCCCTTCCTCGACGAGTTCGCGCATGAGGTACAAAAACGCCAGTTGCCGCTTCGGCGACAAAGCCGCCTCCGGCTCGTCCAGCAGGTAGATTCCTTTTCCGTTAAAGCGGTTGGTGAACAAAGCCATAAACGCTTCCCCGTGCGATTGCGAATGCAACGATCTCCCGCCATAGCTGGCTGTGCCGCCAATCTCGTCGATATGGCTGGCAAACTGGTAGAAGCTTTCCGCCCGCAGAAAAAATCCGTTGGTCTGCTTGGGCATCCACGACAGCCGGATGTAGTCGCCGAGGCTCGCTTCCGCCTTGTCTACGCTGTAGTAGTTGTGGCGGGAACCGCCTGCCGTGTGAAAGCCGCACTGATAGGCGATCGCCTCGAGCAAGGTCGACTTGCCGGAGCCGTTTTCCCCGACAAAAAACGTCACGCTGGCCGCAAGCTCGATCGCTTCGAGCGCGCGCAACGACGGCAGGTCAAACGGGTACCGCCTGGCATCGGGAAACTGCTCGCGCAGCAGCTTGATCGTCCGTAAATAAACCAATATTTTCCCCTCCACCCTCACTTTTTTGCCGAGCCACGCCGATACAACCATATAGGGGGGAGTATCGGTGGACAAGGTTTCCTTTCTTCAGGAAAAAAGCGCCTTTCATATGAAATATCCAGAACAGAGCGATCTCTCCTTTTACCGGTGGTTCACACAGCAACACCCGGATGAAGCGATCGGCTGGTATCATCTGGGCCAGGCCCGCGAGGCACAAGGAGACACGCGACAGGCGCTGGCCGCTTACAGACAAAGTCTTTTTGCCAAACAAGGCCCCTATTACGACGAGGCGCGAGACGCCTATCAAAAATTGCTGCGCGAGCAAAGCCGCCAAGGCTGGCGCAACCGGGCACGCCTGCTTCTCGCTTCGCTCGCTTTTTTGTACGCCCAATTTGTGTTTTCACCCGGACCTTTGCAGGATGGGGCGCCTGCTGCCAGCGCGCAGCCACAGGCAGTCCCCGCCAGCGCGCCTGCTCCTGTGCAGCCGCACGTCGAGGTGATTGCCGTTCCCGCGACGCTCAGCCCCAAGGAGTTGCAAAGCCAGGTGCGTCGCTATGTAGAGGCGCGGCGCCCGGCGCTCGCACAGCCTTACACCGTACTCGTTGTTCCAGAGGTTCCCGGCTCGCCGCTGTTTACGCCGTTGTTGTTTTATCAGCCCAAACAGGTGCTGGGCGTTCTGCAGTACAATCCAGTCAGCCGGACGGTCATCAGCCAGCGCTGGTTCGGTTCTCCTGCCAGCTTTGATGCGGGGGCGACGCTGGCAGCCGCGAGAGGCGATCTGGCAGTCGAGCAGCAAACGTTGCAGCATGTGCTGACATTGCGCAACTCTCTCTATCGCTACTACCAGCAAAAAGGGACTCTCCCTGCCAGTCTGGCGGATTTGGCGGGCAGCTATCCCGGCAACTATTTGCCGCAGGTTCCGCTCCCGCCAAAGCGGCTGCTGCTGAAAAGCTACCCGTACCATCCGCACGCTTTTCAGAGCGGATCGGCATGGGCGAGCCTGCGCGACGTCCTGCCGCTGCCAGGCTATCCGGAGCCGCTGTCGCCGCTCGCCCCTCTCCAGGTCCGGCTTTCGCAAAAGTCGCATACGCTGCAACTGGTCAGCGGTACGCATCTCGTCCGCAGCTATCCGGCAGCGATCGGCAAAAACGACTCGACACCCGAGGGCTACTACACGATTTTGCAAAAGATCAACCAACCGCGCGGCCACGACAACATTTACGGAACACGCGGTCTGGTGTTTCAAGGCAACGGCTACGCCATCCACGGAACCAACCACCCCGAGAGCATCGGAACGTCCGTCTCGCTCGGCTGTGTCCGGCTGTTCAATGCCGCCGTGGAGGAGCTGTACACCTTTGTCTCGCTGGGCACGGAATTTATCATCTCGAATGCCCCCGTACCCGCCCAGCCGTGGAGCAACCCGGCTCTCTTCATCCTTCCGGCGGGACCCGAGGAAGAGACGCCCAACGTCATATACACCTGGCTGCATTAATCTCCCTATGAAAAGACGAACCAGTATCATCGCTGGTTACGTGGCGATTCCATCCAAAAAAACGCGATGACCGCTTTGCTCGCGGTAAGCGGTCATCGCCATGTTTTTGCCCGGCGGCAAACCTCGTTTTCCACTGAAAAAAGCGCGCCCCCGCCATCGGGAACGCGCCTTATTTTTTATGGCCTTATTTTTCTTCTTCCAACTGACTGATCGTTTCTTCCTGTTCTTCTTCCGGATTCCAGTAATCGAGCACTTTTCCTTGCAGAACTTTGCCTTTGACAAATTCCACCTGCTGCTCGCTAAAATCCTCTGTCCAATCGACGCCCAATTCCTCAGCCAGCCGCACGACAGTCAGCAGCTCTGACCAGGCGACGTAACGTTTGTACCAGAAAAACTGTGGCTGCTCGTTCATATATGGGTAAAGGTCGTCAAAATCGGTATGTTTACAGTCGAGAGCTCGCTCAAAATTCACTTTGGCTCGGCGTAATTGGTCCTTGAAAAAAGTGGGCAAATCTCTTTGTGCGAAGTCAGACATGGACTGTCCCCCCTGTCTCCCGATTTACTGGTATTGTACCACGCGAAAGAAGATGTGCAAATAGTTGAATCTGTCGAGTTGTCTATCCTATGCTACTCAACCGCCATTCGTTCCATTGGGATCAGTCTGTTGCTGAGCGCCATCTACAGGCTGTGCCGGCTGCTGATTGCCGCCTGTAGAACCGCCTGATTGCCCGTTGCCCGGATTGGCGATGTCTGGCGGGATTTCGCCAGCATTTCCCGGGTTTCCTGGATTGCCTTGATTTCCCTGGCCTCCGTTCGGATCTTGGCCGCCTGGTTGGCCGCCGTTGCCCGGATTGTTGTTGCCGCCAAAGTTCGGCGGGAACTGGATCGTGCCGTCGCCGTTGTCGGTTCCTGTTCCGTCCGGGTTTTGCTCCTGGCTGTTGCCGTCCTCGTGATGGCCATCTCCTGCATTAATCAAGTTTTCCAGGTTTTGCGAGTTAATGCTCGTAATCGGCGAAGGCGTCTGCTCCTCGCCCTGGGCGTTGCGCGGAACGACGACATAGCGGTACTCGTTCGGATTATCCAGCGCATCGACGAACGTCGTGTCCTTCAATCCCGCCGCGATCAGCTCGCGCTCGCCATTTTGCTTGACGCGGTACACATCGTATGTGTAATCAGGCGCTCCGCCAATCCAGCTCAAGACGACTTTCAACTGGTTGTTGTCGAGTGTCAGGTCTGCCGCCAGTTGCAGCGGTTGGGCTGCTTCTTCCTCCGGCTGTTCCTCCACTGCGCCATCCGGCCGCACGAAGTCTGTCGCCTTCACGCCCTTCAAGCCTGCTGCGAGCACCTTGGAGAACATTTGCGCGGTCAAGCTGCTGCCCTGGCGCATCAAGTGCTGTTTGTCCTCGGGGTCGAAGCCCATCCAGACGGCGCCGACGTATTCCGGCGTATAGCCGACGAACCAGGCATCCTTGTTCACGCTGCTGTCCCCGGCGATCGACTGGGTCGTACCCGTTTTTCCGGCAACGTGGCGACCGGAGATGCGGGCCGCTTTCCCCGTCCCTTCCTGAACCGCTCTTTCCAACATGGTGTGAACAGCCCAAGCCGCTTTCGGCTTCAGTACTTCGGTCTGTTTGCCTTCGTACTCCCGGACGACACCTTCGCTCTTGTTTTCGATTTTCGTGATCGTGTGCGCCTCGGACATGACCCCGCCGTTGACAAAAGCGGTATAGGCTTGCGCCATTTTCAGCGGAGACGTCCCTTTGCTGAGACCTCCGAGCGCAATCGCCAGGTTACGGTCCTCCGGCGCCAGCTCGATGCCGAATTTTTGCAAGTAATCGATGCCTGTTTGGACGCCGATCTCATTCAACAGCCAAACCGCCGGCACGTTGAGGGAATCGATCAACGCGCGGTTCATGCTTACGGAATCGCTGTATTTGTTGTTGTAGTTGCGAGGCTCGTAGCCGTTAAAGCTCTGCTTTTTGTTGCTGAGCGAAGAATTTGGCCCCCACTTGCTGTCTGAGTCAATCGCTGGCGCGTACACAGCCAGCGGCTTGAAGCTGGAGCCCGGCTGACGCTTCATGTCTGTCGCGTAGTTGAAGCCTTTTGCCGCGTAGTTGCGGCCGCCCATCATCCCGGCGATGCCGCCGTTTTTCGCATCCACGACGATCATGGCCGATTCGACGCCGCGCTTCGCCCCGTCTTTCGGGAAGTTTTTCGCGTTGGCATACTCGGCGATCATGGCATCCTGCACTTTCGGATCAAACGTCGTGTACACTTGCCAGCCGCCGCGGTACAGCTCTTCCTCTGTCACGCCGTACTTGGCGTCCGCTTCCTCTACCATATGGTCGAAAAAGGCGCGGTAGCCTTTTTTCAGGCTGGCTCCGGCTACTTCCGTCGGTTCGGTTGGCAGCGGCTCTGCCTGCGCTTCGTTTTTTTGCGCTTCGGTAATGATGCCCTGCTCATACATCAGGCGAATGACGGTATCCCGGCGCAGCTTCGCCTTTTCCGGGTCGTTGAACGGCGAATAAGTCGTCGGCGCTTTCGGAATCGCCGCCAGCATCGCTGCTTTGGCAATGGTGAATTCGTCATCGCTGACAGAGTGTCCGAAGTAGTAGTTGGACGCATCCTCGACGCCGAACTCCCCTTCGCCCAAATAGACGCGGTTTAAGTACATTTCCAAAATCTGATCCTTCGAATATCGGCGCTCCAGTCCGATCGCGATACTCATCTCTTTCGTCTTGCGCCAAAACGTTTGGTCCAGGGTGAGAAATACGTTGCGGGCTAGCTGTTGGGTAATCGTGCTTCCCCCTTCAGCCAGTGAACCTTTTTTAATGTCATTGATAATGGCTCCGCCGATCCGGATCATGTCGACGCCCTTGTGCTCGAAAAAGCGTTTGTCCTCGACGGCGAGGAACGCGTTAATCAAAATTTTCGGCATCTCGTTGATCGGCTTGTATTCACGGTTTTTTTGACGAATCAGGCTCGTCATCTCTTCGCCGTTTTTGTCGTATATGACGGTTGGTTCTGTTTTCAAATCTTTCAGCTTCTGTTCGTTTTCCGCAATCATCCGGTCTCCCGCATACAACAGGGAGAAGTATCCCCCAATGACGCTCAAGATGAGAAAGACTGCGAATCCTACGGCAATCATCAGCAAGTTGTTTTTCTTCTTCCTGACTTTCTTCTTGGCCTTTGTTGCCATTTCTTACCTCCTGGTTTTCTCTCTCCCCCGCATCTTATATAGACGGATGCTTTTGAAAAAAGTTTCTTCCTTTTGGTTTTGGCACGTGTCTATCATTCCATACTGATTCCCATTTGTCACTGGAAAAGCCTATCTCCCGAGAGAGATAGGCTTTTTTTACGGAGCAAAAACCATTTATTTGAGCAGCTCTTCTGCTGTTGCGACCACATTTTCCACCGTAAAGCCGTACTCGCGCATAATGCGCTCGCCTGGTGCGGATGCGCCGAACTGGTTGATCGCGATGACTTTGCCGCCATCCCCGGCGTAACGCTCCCAGCCCATCGGAGAGCCCATTTCCACGGCTACCCGTGCTTTTACCGTTGGCGGAATGACCGCATCGCGGTATTCTTTCGGCTGGCGCTCGAACAGGTTCCAGCTCGGCATGGACACGACGCGCGCTTCGATTCCGCGGGAGAGCAGCTCTTCGCGGGCTTGCATCACCAGAGACACCTCGGAGCCGGTAGCCAGCAGGATGAGCTGCGGGTTGCCGCTTGGCGCATCCGCCAGTACGTAAGCGCCTTTGGTCACGCCTTCTGCCGCTTTTTCGATCGTCTCAGGCAGGACTGGCAAGTTTTGGCGAGTCAGCACCAGAACGACTGGCTCGTCTGTGCGGGATACCGCGTATTTCCACGCTTCGTTCGTCTCCACCGCATCTGCCGGACGCAAAATGGTCAGTCCCGGCATCGCGCGCAAGGAAGCGAGCTGCTCGATCGGCTCGTGCGTCGGACCGTCTTCGCCGACCGCGATGGAGTCGTGCGTGAACACGTACACCACTGGCTGTTTCATCAGGGCAGAGAGACGGATCGCCGGACGCAGGTAGTCCGAGAAGACGAAGAACGTACCGCCGTACACTTTCACGCCGCCGTGCAGGGCCATCCCGTTGAGGGCAGCACCCATGGCGAACTCGCGAACGCCGAACCAGATGTTGCGGCCCTCGTAGGAGCCTGGCAGGAAGTTGCCCGCTTCTTTGATGACGGTGTTGTTGGAATGAGCCAGGTCAGCGGAACCGCCGAGGAAAAACGGAACGGTTTTCGCCAGCGCGTTGATCGCGTTGCCGGAAGCTACGCGAGTCGCCAGTTTGGCTCCTGCTTCGTACACAGGCATGTTCGCATCCCAGCCTGCCGGCAGGTGGCCTTCCTGTGCTGTCGTGAATTGCGCAGCCAGCTCTGGGTACGCCTTGGCGTAAGCCGCAAACTTGTCGCGCCACGCGGCTTCCGCTTTTTCGCCCGCTTCTGCCAGGCTTGCGTAGAAGTCAGCTACTTCCTGCGGCACGTGGAATTCGTTTTCATGCGTCCACGCGTAGTTCGCTTTTGTCAGCTTCACTTCGTCCTTGCCGAGCGGTGCGCCGTGGGAAGCGCTGGAGCCGCCTTTGTTCGGGCTGCCGTAGCCGATGACGGTTTTGACTTCGATCAAGGTAGGACGGTCGAGATCTGTTTTCGCTTCTGCAATTGCAGCTTCGATCGCTGCCAGATCGTTTCCGTCTTCTACGCGCAAGTATTGCCAGCCGTATGCCTGGTAGCGTGCCGCCACGTTTTCCGAGAAGGAACGGGACAGCTCGCCGTCCAGGGAGATATCGTTCGAATCGTAGAGCACGATCATTTTGCCGAGCTTCAGGTGAGCCGCCAGGGAGGAAGCCTCGCTGGACACGCCTTCCATCAGGTCGCCGTCGCCGCAAATGACGTAGGTGTAGTGGTTGACGATGTCAAAGTTGTCGCGGTTGTAAACAGCCGCCATATGTTTTTCCGCCATGGCCATCCCGACAGCCATCGCGATTCCTTGTCCCAGCGGTCCGGTCGTCGCATCAACACCAGCCGTATGCCCAAACTCCGGGTGGCCTGGCGTCTTGCTGCCCCACTGGCGGAAGTTATGTAGGTCTTCCAGCGAAACATCGTATTTCATCAAATGCAACATCGAGTATAATAGCATAGAGCCATGTCCTGCAGACAGGACAAAACGGTCGCGGTCCATCCACTGCGGATTGCTAGGGTTGACCTTCATGAAACGGCTCCACAGAACATGAGCCATAGGGGCAGCGCCCATCGGCATTCCCGGGTGGCCGGAATTGGCCTTTTCGATGGCATCAATCGCCAACGTGCGGATGGTGTTAATGGATAGCTGATCGACAGACGTATGCTGAGTCATCTCGCGAAATCCTCCCTGTGCTTTTCTATAAGTCAATACGTAGTATCGGGTAAAACACACTGTGCCATTATAGCACAGTTCAAAGTCAGATTCATGCTTGCTTTCATAGAATAAGGAGGTCTTTTTCGAATGTCTTCTACCATCTACCTCATCATTGGCATCGTGCTGGCAATCGCCGGGTTCGGCATGCTGTTTGCCGCCATGAGCAGCTCGCCCGTCCTGAAAAAGAACAGGGAAAAACGGCGCAGACAAGCTGCGGAAAATCATCGTCCAGAGGAAGGCTGAGAAAAGGAGCTGCGCTATGCGAACCCATTTTACCATGCCGGTTGCCGTGCATCTTTTTCTCGTGAGAGGCAACGAGATTTTGCTGCTGCGCCGCTACAATACAGGCTATGAGGACGGAAATTACAGCGTCCCGGCCGGACATCTGGATGGAAACGAGGAAGTCAAGACAGCGGCCATCCGCGAAGCCCGGGAAGAGTGCGGCATCGAGATTGCTCCCTCTGCCCTCTCGCTCGTCGGCGTCATGCACAGGCGCTCCACCGACGAGCGAATCGACTTTTTTGTCGCCGCCACAAGCTGGCAGGGCGAGATCGTGAACGCCGAACCGGACAAATGCGACGAGCTGGTCTGGGCGGACCTCGACCAGTTGCCGGACAACGTCATTCCGTATGTCAGACAGGCGATTGCCAATTACAGGCGGAACAAGTGGTTTGACAGCTTCGGCTGGGAGCTGCCCGCGGCGCCTTCCCCAACATGAAAAAGAGCCGGCTGTCCTGGGCGTTTTCCCTCTCAGGCAGTCGGCTCCTTTTGCAATTCTCCCCTGTGCTTCGCGCTTGTGGCTCCCATCCAAAGCTTCATTCGCATGTACTGGCGAATCGTGATGTAGGAGACGGCGGCCACAACTGCCGTCACCAACGTAATTTTCCTGTACTGGTACACTCCTGCCAACAGCGCGTCCAACTCGTCCGGGAACCAGTAGCCCATGAGAAAATAATGAAGGGTCCAGACGAACGTGCTGGGCAAAAAAAACAGCAAAAGCTGGCGCAGCGGCAACCGATACAAGCCCGCAGCAAAAGGAACGAGGTAGCGAACCACCGGGATAAAAACGCTGATCGCCAGTACCCAGCCTACATATTCCCGCTCCCTTTGCCCAAGTCCCCATCCCGGGCGCAGGCGGGCAGCCCAGCGGCGGCCGAACAGCCGGGCCAGAGCAGGTGCGCCCATCCATGCTCCGGCGATGTAGCTCGCCGCCACTCCGATGAGCGCCGCCAAAAAAACGGCTGCGTACACAACGGAAAAAGCCGCATCCTCATGCGCGATCTTTGCGCCCAGGCTCATCACCGAAACTTCATCGGGAACGAGCTGCCGTAAAAGTTCTTTCCATAATTCCCGCAAAAACGTTGCGTAGTCTGTCATCGCCACCGCCGCTCCTTCTCTCCATCCTGCTCTCTATGCTACAGGGTAAACCTTTCTAAAATGGAGAGAATGCCTTACGTTTTTGGAAAGGATTTATGAAGAATTTCTTAAGAAAGCGGTCGCGGCTGCGTCCAGCCATTGGCGAAGCCTGATCTGCACAAAAAAACGCGCTTATCACCGCCGCATCCTAAGAGCGGCAGATAAACACGCCTCGTTCCGGTTTTTCTTTTTTTCGGTTAGCGGCCGTCCAGCGCCTTGCGCTTGCTGCGCACGGCTGACATGGCCTCCATAAACTCTTCTTTTTCAATGACATTCAATTCGTACAGCTCGCGAATCTCGTCCTCTATCAAGAGCAGATCCCCCTCCGGGTCTCCCGTGTAGATGAACAAACCGAAGCGTTGCAGAAACGCCTTTAAATCGAACTCATTGGGGTTCGCTTTCAATGGGCTCCCTCCAGATCGATTTCCATCCTCGCGAGGACGGCATCGTAGTCAAACTCGACAGCAAAGCCGGTAATGACGATGATCTTCGCATGCGGATACGCTTCCTGCCACGCCTCCTCCTCTTCAGGCTTCAATCCGACAATGTACAGCGGATCTTTGGAAAGCTGGGGATGTCCCTGGCACAGACGCAAAAATTCGCGGCATCTGTCCTGCTCCTGTGCCGCATTCAAGACGAGGACCGCGCGCGTCACCTCATTCGACTCCCGTTGCCCGGCGATCAGCTCAAACGTTTTCGCTGTAGGCACGATCGCATTCACCTCAGGAAAGCGGTCGAGAACTTCATCCAGCCAGTCATCTTCATGCCAGGCCAGGTAGTACAGCATTGCAGTAGACATGTGACAAACACCTCATGGATATATACTGGACAACTTGCAAAACGATTCTTGTTTCTTTTCCATTATAGCACGCTATCGGCAATGCTGCCCACGCCGCTCGCTTGACTTCGACACTTCGTTCACGTAAGGTGGAAAATGCAAGCAAATAGTAGCTGATATTTGTGTGAAACGAGGTAAATGTTGTGAATAAGAAGTACCTGGCCCTCTTGTTCTTCATCGCCTTTTTGACCATGCTCGGGTTTGGCATCATCATTCCCATTCTCCCTTTCTTTGCAGAAAAACTGGGTGCGTCTTCCTTTCAAATCGGCGTTTTGTTCGCCAGCTACAACATCATGCAGCTATTGTTCGCACCTGTATGGGGAAGCCTCTCCGACCGGATCGGGCGAAAGCCGCTCGTCTCTTTTGGCCTTCTCGGCTTTGCCGTCACGTTTATCCTGTTTGGGATGGCGGACAGCTATGCGGAAATGCTCATGTACCGCATCCTGGGCGGCATCGTCTCCGCAGCGGCTCTGCCTACGGTAACAGCCATGGTCGCAGACCTGTTTCCGTCTGAAGAGCGGGCAAAAGGAATGGGCGTAGTCGGTGCCGGAATCGGGCTCAGCTTTGTGTTCGGCCCCGTCATTGGCGGCCTGCTCAGCGGGTACGGGTTTGCGATTCCGTTTTACGCTTCGGGAATCGTCGCGTTCGTTACGTTCCTCTTCATTCTTGTCGCCTTGCCGGAGAGCTTGCCCAAGGAAAAGCGGACGAGCCTGCAAAAAGAAGCAAGGGAAAACCCGTTCACTTCTCTGTTCGGTTCCCTGTCTTTGCTCTATGCGATCCTGTTTGTCGTCTCGTTCGCCTTTTCCGGGCTGGAGACGACCTTTGCGCTGTTCATCAGCGATCTGTACGGCTTTACGTCCAAAGACCTCGGCTACATGTTCCTCGTCATGGGCATTATCGCGGCCTTGGTGCAGGGCGGCCTGATCGGCAGGCTGGTCAAGCAGTTCGGGGAAGCCTCTGTGCTTGCGCTGGGGATGATCTTTTACGGCATCGGCTTTTTCGCGATTCCGCTGTCCGGCAACTTTTGGGCGCTGGCCTTGATTTTGTCCTTGTTCGGGGCTGGACAAGGCATGATCCGGGCAACCGCTACCGCGATGATTACGCAGCGCACTACGCAAGGGCAAGGCGTGACCAGCGGGGCGATCAGCTCGATGGACAGCCTCGGACGGATTTTGGGTCCACTGGCAGGCGGCGCGGTCTACCAATTTTCCCACAGCGGACCGTTTTTTCTCGGCGGCGTCCTGATGGTGCTGATTCTGCTCTGGTTTTTCGGCAGCTATCGGCGGCTGCCCGACCCGGAGCCGACCATGCAAACCTCGAATTAAGCAAAAGCCCGTATGCGCGGCAAACGCCAAAGGCAGCGGAAGTCCCGGACTGTTTTCTCGTCCGCGGCCTCCGCTGCCTTTTGGTTTGCTCAAGCTCCAGGCAAAAGCGAGTTGCGCCTATGCTTCCTGCATTTGCATCCAGGCGAAGTACGACTCATCCAGTTCGGCTTGCACCTGCTCGATTTGCTTTTGCCACTCCGCCAGTTGCTGGTAGTCCGCCCCTGCCTCCAGAAGCAGCCTGTTCAAGCGCTCTTTTTGCTCCTCCAGTCTGGCAATGCGCGCTTCCAGCTCGGACAGCTTGTAGGCATTGGGGCGTTTTGTCTGTGCGCAAGCGGGCGCGCCTGCCGAAGACGGTTTGCTTTCTGCCGCTGGCCGCTCTGGCTTGGTCCCTTTGCCGCGCGATTCCTCCGCGAGCCTGTCAGCCCGCGCTGCGCTGCGCCGCTTCTGCTTTTCGCGCGCTTCCTCATAGTTGCCGACGTCGTGCACAAGCTGTCGGTCCTCCACCCAAAAGACGCCGTCGACCATTTTTTGCAAAAAATAGCGGTCGTGGGAGACGATGAACAAGGAGCCGTGAAAATCAGCGAGCGCTTCCTCAAGCGTTTCCCGCGCTTCGATATCGAGATGGTTGGTCGGTTCGTCCAGGATGAGCAGGTTGATGTCCTGGTGCATGAGCTGGGCCAGGCGCAGCCGCATGCGCTCGCCGCCGCTCAACTGGCTGATCCGCTTGAAGACATGCTCGCCGTAAAACAGAAACCGCGCCAGCAAATGCCTCGCTTCTGCCTCCGTCACCTTCGCCACGTCGCGGAACGCGTCGATCAGCCGCTGGTTTTGGTCCCCTTCCAGCGCTTGCTGCGAAAGATAACCGACCTTGACGCTGCTGCCCAGTTTGAGCGTGCCCGCATCCGGCTCGATCTCGCCCAACAGCATGCGGATCAGCGTCGATTTTCCGCAGCCGTTCGGCCCGAGCAACGCCTTTCGCTCCCCGAAGCGCAAAAGCAGGCTGGCGTCGGAAAACAACGGCTTGCCCCCGTACGCTTTGTGCACGCCTTTTACGATCAGCACATCCTGGCCGCTCCGGTCGGTCTTATTGAACTGCAAGCCCATCCGGTCGGCTTCCATTTTCGGCCGCTCGATCCGCTCGATCCGCGCCAGCGCCTTTTCCATGCTCTTCGCCCGGCGGTGAAACGCTTCGTTCGGCGGGTTGGAGCGGTTACCCCACTCTTTGAGCCGCTTGATCGTCTCCTTCATCTTTTTGATTTTTTTCTGCTGCTCCTGATAGGCGGCAAACTGCCGCAGCAAGCGCTCCTCCCGTTCGGCGGCAAAAGCGCTGTAGTTGCCGATGTAGTACTCCGCTTCCCCGCCGTCGACATGGTAGATCGACGTCACGACGGCATCCAGGAAGTAGCGGTCGTGGGAAATAATCAACACCGTTCCCGGATAGCTCTGCAAAAATTGCTCCAGCCACTCCATCGCTTCCACATCGAGGTGGTTGGTCGGCTCGTCGAGCAGCAGGACGTCGCTTTTTTGGCACAAAAGCTTGGCCAGCCCCGCCTTCGTCTTTTCGCCCCCGCTAAGCTGGGCAAAAGGCGTCGCCAAAAGCTCCGCGCTGACGCCTAAGCCTTGCGTCACCTGCGCCATGCGCGTCTCCCACTGGTAGCCTTCCAACTGCTCAAACTCGTCCTGCAGCTTCTGGTAGCGCTGCATCAGCCGATTCAACTCGGCCTCGTTTTCGTAGAGCAGGGCCATCTGCCCTTCCAGCTCGCGCATCTGCTCTTGAATGTGACGCACATCGGCAAACGCGCTTGCCACCACATCCTCGCCCGTCCAGTCTGCCGGGTAGTGCGGAGACTGCGGCAAGTATGCCCATACCGTTCCTTTGGCGCGGTACAACTCGCCCGCATCCGGGCTTTCGATTCCGGCCAGCAGCTTGAACAAGGTCGTTTTCCCCGCTCCGTTCGGCCCGACGATCCCTACCCGCTCGCCCGCCTTTATTTCCAGTGTAACGCCTTGCAGAACCGGATCGGCTCCGTACGATTTTTCCAATTGTGTAGTCGCGACGATAATCATGAGTTCATTTCCTCCCTGGTTAGTGATAACGGTTTAAAATAATGGACTTCCTTGGCTGGCCCCGGCCGACTTTTGCCCCCGCGCTTGCCCGCGAACAGGCAAAAATGGACGCAAAAAAGCCGCAGGCCATTACCTGCGGCATCGTAAGGGGAGCCACTCGCCAGCGCAAAACGCCGCGCGAGTCAGTCACCCATTATGAACAAGAACAAACCGTCCCTGGTCGATGCATGGTACGCCTGTGGAAACTCCGTTCAGTTGTATGCGCAAAAATGGGCAGACTGGTCCCGTTGAAAGAAAAATCATGCGTCATACTGGAAGTTTCTACCACAAACCATGCCTGAACAGTTCCGAACACGTACATACACCTCCATTCCCAAGGATTAGGTAAATCTTATCCACCATCATATACCAGCTTCACGCGAAAAACAAGCGCCAAAACGCTGCTTGGGAAAACGCCTACTGCCCTTGCGCCTGACCCTCGAACAGCGGCTTGTTCGTATCCGCGTCTATAAACGAGATCGTCGTGTACGGTGGGAGCTTCACTTTTGCCGTCAAATACGGGTAGGCGATCACTTGCGGATACATCATCCCCGGCGCAGGCTCTGACTGCTTGACGTACACAAAAAGCTGCTCCCATTTTTGCTCGACCTTTGTAACTTGCAAGCCATAGCCGGGATGGGGAGCCTGGCCGCGGGCAATGACGTACAAGTCTCCCCGCTGATGGACGCCCCGCTTTCCTTTGACCGACTCGATGAAGTCCTGCTCTTCTTTGCTCAACTGTTTTTCGTCCACGAGGACAAATGCATCGTTTTGCGCTTTCGACACGATTTCCACCGCCTTTTTCTCCTCATTCCAGGCAATCTCATGCCCTGCCTGCTCCACGAGCCAGCGCAGCGGCACGTACACCTCTTTGCCGCGGACGAGCGCAGCCTCGCCGCCTGCTACCGGCTTGCCGTCCACCGTCACTGTTCCCGCGTCCAACTGGAACACAATCGTCCGCTCGCCCAGCTTCAACTGCCCTTTTTGTCCGTCGAGCGTCCAGGCCGCTTGCAGTAAGCTGGCTGCGTCCGCGGCAGACACGTATGTTTTCTGCTGCTGGAGAATCGCCTGCTTTTGCAGAGCCGCAGCTTTTCCATCTACCAAAACCGTCGCCGTTTGCGTACCGCCCGTTGCCGCGAGCGCCGGGGCCACGGCAAAAAGCTGGAGGCTCAGCGCAACGGCCATCCATGTCTTTCCTCTCATCTTTGTTCCTCCATTCCATTGCTGTCGGATTGTTTCTATCTTGTTAGACTTTCGGTTGTTCTTATTCGTTTCAGTGCTTGCGCCTAAAAAAAAGCGGCCTGCCATCTGCGGCAGGACCGGAGCTTTTCCTGGCGCAAGCACGCTTTAGTGCAACAGCCAGTTTCCCATCAGCACGACGGCTGGAATCGTCAATAGCGCCAGCAGTGTGGAAAACACCGTCGTCATCGCGCCCATTTCCTCGTCGGCCTTGTACCGCCCGAACAGAATCGAGGCGAGCGTCAACGTAGGCATCGCCACCTGCACGAGCGTGACGCTGACGATATCGCTGTCCAGCGAAAAGGTCGACAGCAGCAAGGCCGTCAGCAGCGGAAAGACGAACAGCTTGAAGGCCAGCGGCATCCCGAGCAGCGGGAGGGACACTTGCGGCTTGTTGCGCAAAAACAGCGGAAGCAGCATCCCGATGTACATCATGGCGAGCGGCGAAGCCAGCTTCGCGAGCGTGCCGAACAGATGCTTGACCGGCTCTGGCGGGGCAAAGCCGACCAGGGCGGAGCCAAGTCCGAATACAATCGCAATCATCGGAATGTTGACAAGCGTCTTCAGCCCTTTCAGCGAAAACGAGCCTTTTTCCTGCAGCATCATGACGCCAACCGTCCAGAGCACGACGTCTACGCCAGCGTCAAAGATCGCCGCCAGCAAGGCGCCTTTTGGCCCGAACAAGGCGGCGCACAGCGGAAGCCCGATGAAGCCGGTGTTGCCAAGCCCGGACAAAATCGCGATTTCCCGCCGCTTTTTCGCAGGCAACGGCAGCGTCCTGGCCCCCGCCCAACCGAGAAAAATGCCCAGACAGTTCAGGACGATCGAAATGACGAATATTGCAAAAATTTGAATCAAAAGCTGATGGTCGATTTGCGTCTGAAAAATTCCGTCCAAAATGATACACGGCATCGCCACGTTGATAATGATCGTAATGACAAGCTGACGGGAATCGGCCGTCAGCGGCTGGCGGTAACCGATCAGGCTACCGATGCCGATAATGACGGCCATGATGAGAACGGATTGCTGCAACGTTTGAAATTCCATCGCCCGCTTCCCCCGCCTACATTTCTACTGGCAGCCATTGCAGTTCTTGTGGCTCGCCTTTGTCGCAAGTTCGGAGCACATCGCCGCACAGCGGGACAGCCTTCTCCAGCGGGATGCACCAGGAGAGCGGAAACACCGCCTCGCCGCCTTCAATGACGAGCGACGCCATCACCGCGCTCTGCTCGCCCGTGGTCAACACAAAATGCTGCTCGCCCGGCTCGTGTTCCTTCCATTGAACCAGCACCTTGCCTTTGTTTCCGCCAGCCACCACCAGATCCACATGGTCGCCGTAAGCCGCATGCACGAGCGTCCGGTTCACGCCGTCCAACTGCGCAATTTCCCGCAATACTTCATGCCAGGCTACGTGTTTTTGCTCCGTTCCGCTTGCATCCGTGTACATACGCCAGTCGTTTAACATGCTGATTGACTCCTTTTATCGGTTCGTTGTTGTCCCATCTATTTCACCGCTTTTTCTCCATAAAAAAAGCAGGCAAACTCCCAAGGTCGTACTCATTGTACGCTATGTGCGCCCACAACCTCAACCACTACTTGCACAATAAGCGGCTCTCATTCGCACATAGCCCCGGGGCAATTGGAGAATCCTGAAAAGGAACCGTTTGCGCAAAAACCAATTCATAGTAACCGAATCGGATTTAGCATTTTTATGATTGACAAAGCCCGATGAGCCTACTACTATGAATCCATGAAATTCGATCAACATAAAGGGGATTATCATCATGAAAAAAGTCATTTTCTCTACTCTGCTCTCTTGCCTGTTGTTGGGACTCGTTGGCTGCAGCAGCTCCGGCGCGCCTTCCCAATCCGATAATGCAACGCCGCCAGCAGCGTCGCAAAACCTGCTGGAAAAAGTCAAAGCGGAGAAAAAGCTCGTCATCGGAACGGAAGGTACATACTCGCCGTTTACGTACCATGACCAGTCCGGCAAACTGACCGGATACGATGTCGAGGTCGTGACCGAAGTCGCCAAGCGCCTTGGCGTCGAGCCGGTGTTTCAGGAAACCCAGTGGGATGCCATGTTCGCCGGACTGGATTCCAAACGCTTTGACGTGATTGCCAACCAGGTAGGGATTCGCCCAGACCGCCAGGAAAAATACGATTTTTCCAAGCCGTACACGATCTCCCGCGCCGTTCTCGTCACCCATAAGGACAATACGGGTGTAAAAGGCTTCGCTGACATCAAAGGCTTGAAGGCCGGCCAGTCCATGACCAGCAACTACGCCGACCTCGCCCGTTCGCACGGAGCGGAGATCGTCGCCGTCGACAACTTCAACCAGGCGATTGACCTGATCGCACAAAAACGCGTCGACGTCGTCATCAACGACAACCTGTCCGTGCTCGACTTCCTGAAGCAAAAGCCGGACACGCCAATTCAGATCGTGACCAAAAACGAAGAAGGCCAGCCGACCGCGTTCATGTTCCGCAAGGGCAGCACAGAGCTGGTGGACGCGATCAACAAGGTGCTCGATGACATGCACCAGGACGGCACGCTGAAATCCATCTCCGAAAAATGGTTCGGCGAAGACATCACCAAGTAAACGTTCGTTGACAAAATTGTCCGTCCCTTTTAGCATGTTCCTATCAAAAAAACATATCGGTTTAGTGGGGGTTCCTTTATGAAAAAACTATTGTTTTCCGTTCTCGCATCTACCTTACTGGTCGCTTTGACAGGCTGCGGCTCCTCTTCTTCCCAAGCGCCACAAAACAACGCAGCACCAGCAGCGAGCGAAGAGAAAAAAGAGCAAAACTTGCTGGAAAAAGTAAAAGCGGACGGAAAAATCTTGATCGGGACCGAGGGCACTTACGCTCCGTTCACCTTCCACGACCAATCTGGCAAGCTGACCGGCTATGACGTAGAAGTCGTAACGGAAGTCGCCAAGCGCATCGGCGTCGAGCCTGTGTTCCAGGAAACCCAGTGGGACGCCATGTTCGCCGGACTCGATTCCAAGCGCTTTGACGTCGTGGCGAACCAGGTGGGAATCCGCCCGGACCGTCAGGAAAAATACGATTTCTCCAATGCGTACACCGTTTCGACGGCCGTTCTTGTGACCCACAAGGACAACACGACCGTCAAAGGCTTTGAAGATATCAAAGGCTTGAAAGCGGCACAGACGCTGACGAGCAACCTCACGGACATCGCGAAGAAAAACGGCGCAGAAATCGTCGGGGTAGAAGGCTTCAACCAGGCGATCGACCTGCTCACTTCCAAGCGTGTCGACATCACGATCAACGACGGCCTGTCGCTGTTGGACTTCCTCAAGCAAAAGCCGGATACGCCGATCAAAATTGTCGCCAAAGATCCGAACGTCGCGAAAAACGGGTTCCTCTTCCGCAAAGGCAGCACAGAGCTGGTTGACGCGTTCAACAAAGCGCTGGATGATATGACGAAAGACGGTACCCTCGCAAAAATTTCCGAGAAATGGTTTGGTGCAGATGTTTCTAAGTAACTTCTTTGACAACCCGGAACGCCTGAACCGATGGATGGATATTGCGCAAAGCTCCTTTCTGCCTCTTTTGAAAGGAGCCTTGCTCTATTCTTTGACGCTTGCCATCGTTTCTTTTTTCTTCGGCCTGATTATCGCTGTTTTAACCGCTTTGGCCCGCCTGTCCGGCATCAAGCCACTGGTGGGCATCGCCCGTTTTTATGTATCGCTCATTCGCGGGACGCCGCTCTTGGTGCAACTGTTCATCATTTTCTTCGGCTTGCCGAGCGTCGGCATCATGATCGACCCGTTCCCTTCTGCGATCATCGGCTTTTCGCTCAGCGTCGGCGCCTATTCTTCCGAAGTCGTGCGGGCTGCCATCCTGTCCATTCACAAAGGACAGTGGGAAGCGGCGTACTCGCTCGGGATGACCTACTGGCAGGCGCTGCGCCGGGTCGTGCTTCCCCAGGCAGCACGCGTCTCTGTTCCGCCCCTGTCCAACTCGTTCATCAGCCTGGTCAAAGATACGTCGCTGGCGGCGGCGATTCTCGTTCCCGAGATGTTTCGCAAGGCACAGGAGATCGTCGCCGCGACCTATGAGCCGCTGCTCGTCTATTCGGAGGCGGCGCTCATTTACTGGATGATTTGCTTCGTCCTCTCTTTCATCCAGGACCGGATTGAAAACAAGCTGGACCGCTACGTCTAAAAAGCAGGTGAACCCAGATGATTACCATCACGGATTTGCATAAACAGTTTCACAACTTGCACGTGTTAAAAGGCATCTCCCTGACCGTGGAAAAAGGAAAGGTCGTCGTCATCATCGGCCCTTCCGGCTCCGGGAAAACGACGCTGTTGCGCTGCCTGAACGCGCTGGAAGTGCCGACCAGCGGCAGCGTGCAGATCGGCGAGGTCAAGCTGGACTTTTCGCAAAAGCTTGAACGCGCAAGCATCCCGCGGCTGCGCAAACAGACAGGGATGGTGTTTCAAAGCTACAACCTGTTTCCGCACATGACCGCCGTGGAAAACGTCATGGAAGGCCCTGTGACCGTCAAAAAGGAAAGCAAAGAGAGCGCGCGGGCCAAAGCGGCCAAGCTGTTGTCCAAAGTAGGGCTAGGCGACAAGCTCGACCATTACCCGGCACAGCTCTCCGGCGGCCAGCAGCAGCGTGTCGGGATTGCCCGCGCGCTGGCGATGGACCCGCAAGTCATGCTGTTCGACGAGCCGACCTCTGCGCTCGACCCCGAGTTGGTCGGCGAAGTGCTGAAAGTCATGAAGGAGCTGGCCCAGGAAGGGATGACGATGGTCGTCGTCACGCACGAAATGGGCTTTGCCCCCGAAGTGGCCGACGAGGTCATTTTTATGGACCAGGGCGTCATCGTCGAGCGCGATACCCCGGCCAAGCTGTTCTCGTCGCCGCGCGAGGAGCGCACCCGCCAGTTTTTGCAGCATTTGAAGGCGTAAAGCTTCTGGCTTTGTTCCAACAGTTTGTTCCAACAGTTCGAAAACTTGGTCGCGCCAAACCATTGGCGCTGCCTTAGTTCCGCTTTTACGGATAAGAATCTTTTCTCTGTACAAAAAAGACTCTGCCGGCTCGGCTCGCAAGCCGCGTGCAGAGTCTTTTTTGCTTATGCTGCCAATCAGAGCTTAATCATCCCAGAAAGAAGTGACCAGAAGAATGATGAGGATGATCCAGAAAAACCCGCCACCTCCGAAGCCAAAACCGCCGCCGCGCCTGCATCCCATGGCTTTCCTCTCCTCTCTTCTCACGTCGTAGAGCAGAGCTGACCTTGCAAAGGACCAGCACTTCTTTTCAGCTTATGACAGCCGACTGCTGTCCGTATGGATGCCTGTCTAGTTGATCGGCAAAATAAAAAAAACAGGTGCTTGCCCTCCTCGCTTGCACTACGCCCAAAATTAACAAATGCTTCATGCTGCCTCTACTCTCCCTTAACATGTCCGCACTATGATGAAATTGTCAGACCCTACGATGGACATTACGTCCTCCATTGCCGCCCGAATAGCCCCCTTCTAGATCGGGCGGGCTTTTTTTCATGGTCTGGTACGCGATCAGGAAATCCTTTACAATACAAAAAAGAAGCCGTATTTTCTGAATTTTGTCGGGGAGGTCATGTTCGCCTTGGGTTATCAGCAAGCATTGGAGCAATACATCGCCGCTACGAACACGCACGACTTTTCGAACGTGGAAAAGGTGCTGCACCCGCAGGCCGTCTACTGGTTTTCAGACAAGACCTGCACCTCGCTGCCTGAAATCCGCAGCTACTTCGAAAACGCCTGGAACGTCATCAAGGAAGAAGTGTACGCCGCGACTGACGTGCAGTGGATCAGCGCCGACCAGCACTCCGCGACCTGTCTGTACACGTACCGGTACGAAGGCTATTACAACGGCGAGTTCGTCTCCGGGAGCGGACGGGCCACGAATGTGTTTGTCAAAACGGAGGCAGGCGAGTGGAAGCTGATTCATGAGCATTTGAGCAGTGAGCCGAGGTAATGGGGAGTAGCAGGTCCAAAAGCGTGATTGGCAAACATTTGTTGATAAAAAAGCGAGACCCTGTGGGCCTCGCTTTTCACGTACAGATAAGAATGGATAAGATTCTTGTCCAGTATAAGGGCAACGAAGGCTTCGCCAGTGGCTTGGCGCAGCCAAGTTTTCTAATCTGCCTAGCCGATGTCTTTGCTAGAACAGCCCTTATTCAAACCGCGTAAACTTCTCTTCCGCCCGCGTCCGTGGGCGAGCTTCCGGCACATCTTCCTGGTCGAAAAAGCCGAGGTGCAAAAAGCCGACGATCTTCTCGCCTGGCGCCACGCCCAGAAGCTGATGCGCTTTTGGGTCCCAGTTGTGCTGGTTTGTCTTCCAGACGACGCCGAGATTGCGCTCCCAGGCCAGGAGCTGGAAGTTTTGAATCAGCGCGCAAACGGCGCTGAAGTCTTCTTCCCACTGCTTTTGCCGCGGGTCTTCCGGCATGATGACGATCAGGTAAGCGGCTGGCTGGTTGTACATCTCGCGGCGCGCCGGGTGCGTTTCCGCCGGATAGACAGTAATCAGCTTCTCTACAAACGCTTCCTTTTTCTCGGACGGCACAAACAAAAAGCGCCATGGCTCACGCAAACCGTGGTTCGGTGCGTACACCGCATCATTCAGCAGTTCCAGTACGAGTTCTTCCGGCACGGCATCCGGTTTATAGCCCTTTTTAATCGAGCGGCGCTCGCGAATGACTTTGGCAATGGACATATGGTTCACCTTCTTTGGATGGACATCAGCATTTCGTGATAATGGTTATCAGTATCATATGTTAGCGCTTGCTTGGCGGAAAAGCAAGAAAAAGATGGCCGCACCTGCCCTTTGCACTAACAGCCAAATTTTCCTATCCATACACCTTCTCTAAAATATTACTACTTTTGCTTTTAAGGAAGAAACAACAAAAACCCTACGGAACCGGGGCTTTAATTTAAATGAATTTATTACCCATTAAAAGGTTCAGCATTTTCACCTTTCACGTTTAGCCAAATTACTTTATCCTCTAGTCCATACAAAATAACTGATTGTACGATGAAGTATGTCTGTGGCAATTTTTATGACTCACAGTACTTCTAAAATAGAGTATCCATTAAACC
>NZ_JBYSWV010000069.1:0-16381 GCF_058781555.1 Brevibacillus sp. FW306-2-1A-C05A | reverse complement strand
TCCATGACTCTATTTTACAAATAACTTAACAAGGATGGGTACTCCCCTTCCTCAAAATTTATACTTTCTTATCCGTTAAAAAAAGCGGAAGCCCCCTCTGCATTATTGAAGCTGCCGCAGGCCCCAAGAAACAATCGAGTCCTTGTGTACAGCATATATCATATCGCGCCAAGCTTCGATATTGGTTCTTCTGGATTTTCAGGAAAAAAACGGCTGTCCTGCCCAGCGACCGTCTCGTTGCTGCCAAACCCGCAGCTTGACCTTTTCCTGCTGTAAAAGAAAAAGACCTCTTCTGCAAAAAAGAGATCGCTTCGTCCTGTACATCCTATATCGGCTGCTTGCAAAAAAGATGGCGGAGGGAGCAGGATTCGAACCCGCGTGAGCTTGCACTCTAACGGTTTTCAAGACCGCCCCGTTATGACCACTTCGGTATCCCTCCGCGTTGCTGACTGATTTAACTATAGCATAGCGCCAAGCGCGCTTGCAAGCGCCTCCAGACCGACTGCCGCTGGCTGTCTCAGCGCTTGACCACCACGAGCTTCAGCTCGCTCAGCTCGTCTGTGGCGTATTTGACGCCTTCTCTTCCCAAGCCGCTTTCCTTGACGCCTCCATACGGCATATGATCGGCCCGGAAGGTGGGAATGTCGTTGATGATGACGCCTCCAACCCGCAGCTCATCTGCCGCTTCCAGCGCAGCCCTCAGGTTGTTCGTGTACACGCCTGCCTGCAGACCGTAGCGCGAGTCATTGACCAGGCGGATCGCTTCTTGCAGGGACGCTACCGGGTTGATGAGCACGACAGGCCCAAGCACTTCCTCGCAACAGATTTTGGCCGTATGCGGCACATGGGTCAAAACGGTCGGCAACAGCATCCGCTCCACCACTTCGCCGCCACAGGCAAGCCGTGCTCCCTGTTGCAGCGCCTCGCCAATCCACTCCAGCACACGCTCGGTCTGCCGCGGGTGAATCATTGCGGAAAAGTCAGCGTGCTCATCGAGCGAGTCGCCGCCGCAGAGCGCCTTCGTCTGCGCCACAAAGCGGCTGACAAACTCGTCGTACAGGCCCTCTGCGACGTAAATGCGCTGGACGGACGTGCAGACTTGGCCGGAATAAGCAAACGCGCCAAACAGGCAGCGCGGCACCACCTCGTCCAGTTGCGCGTCGGAATCGACGATGACCGCAGAGTTGGCCCCCAGCTCCAAAATCACTTTTTTCAGGCCAGCGCGGTTGCGAATGTCGATCCCGACCGCCGGGCTTCCCGTAAAGCTCAAGGCGCGAACTCTTGGGTCTGTCACCAGCTTTTCGCCCACGACGGCTGCGCTGCCTGTGACGACGTTCAACGCCCCTGGCGGGAGTCCCGCCTGCTCGGCCAGTTCGGCGAGCAAAAGCGCACTGAGCGGCGTCTGCGAAGCGGGCTTCAGCACCACGGCATTGCCCGCAGCGAGCGCAGGTCCGACCTTGTGCGCAACCAGATTGAGCGGAAACGGGAACGGCGTAATCGCCCCGACGACGCCCAAAGGCTCGCGGACCGTGTACGCCAGGCGACCTTCTCCGCCGATTGCGGCGTCGAGCGGGATCGTTTCTCCGTGCAGCCGTTTGGCTTCTCCCGCTGCAAACCGATACGTTTGCACGGTGCGGATCACTTCCCCCCGCGCCGTCCTGATCGGTTTTCCGGCCTCAAGCGCGACGATCCGGGCCGCCTCCTCCATCCGTTCGTCCAAAAGGAGCGCGATTTTTTCCAGGATAGCCGCCCGCTGGTAAGCAGGCATCCGCCGCATCACCGTCGTCGCTTCCTCGGCTGCCGCGATCGCCCGTTCTACTGCCTGCGCGTCGGCCTGGGGAACATGGGCAATTGCCTGGCCCGTACAAGGTGAATACAACGGAGCATGTTCTGCCATCGGCACCCATTTTCCCCCGATATAACACGCTCTTTTCATCGCCATCTCCTCCGTCCTTCAACGATTGGACTATCGCATCCCATCCTCCAATCATTCTCCAGAGCAGATCGCGCTTCCTTGCGTGGAGGCGAAACTTTTTCATTTTTCGCACAAAAAACCGAACCCTAAGCCGAAAGCTGCCCGCTACCCGCTCTCCTACTTCGCTGGCCCTTCTGCAACGCCGCACCAGTCCAGCATGGTCAGCGCAAAAATCTCCGCGCAGCGGAACACGTCATCCAGCACGATGTACTCGTCCCGGTAGTGCGCGACCTGTGTGACGCCCGGCCCCACGACGATCGCAGGCGTGTCGGCCAGCGCCGTCAGCAAGCCTCCGTCTGTTCCCCATGGCGAAGCTTCCACGATCGCGCGCTCGCCAGTCACTGCCGCGAACTTGTCCTGCAAAATCTCCATGAGCGGATGATCTTGCGCGACATCTCCCGGCACCCAGCGCGCGCCGTACCACTCCAGCTCGACTGGCTGCTCGGCAAACCACGGATCGACCTCGGCCAGACGCTGCAAAGCCGTCTCCATCTCCGCCTTGGCATCGTCCATCTGCTCGCCAGGCGCTACTCCCATCCTGCCTTCCAGCTTGACGAGATCGGCGACGGACGACGGCCATTTTCCGCCTTCGATCACCCCGATATTGATCGGAATCGGGATCGGCAGCTTGGCGTACAGCGGATCGTCCAGGCGATCGTTGCGCTCTTTTTCCAGGCGGCCAATCGCTTGCACGACCAGCATGCTCTTCTCGATGGCGCTCACCCCTTCGTAGCGGGTGCCGCCGTGAGCAGAACGCCCCTTGACGGTCAGTCGGAACCACATCGAGCCTTGCTGTTTCGGGAAAATTTTCATGTTGGTCGGCTCAGGGATGAGCGCGGCATCTGCCTTGTAGCCGCGCAGAATCGTAGCGAGCGTTCCTGCTCCCCCGCTCTCTTCCTCCACGACGCTTTGGTAGATGACGTCCCCCTTCAGCCGCACGCCCAGCTTTTGCAAGACAGAGATCGCGAGCAGCGAGGACAGGTTGCCGCCCTTCATGTCTGTCGCGCCGCGGCCGTACAGCTTGCCATCCGCTACTTTTCCGCTGAACGGATCGTCGCTCCACTGCGCGTAATCGCCAGCGGGAACGACATCGACGTGCCCGTTCAAAATGAGCGAGCGGCCATCGCCTGCGCCCTTCCAGACCCCGACGACGTTCGGACTGCCTTCAAACGTTTGGCGCGGCGACACGAAGTACGGATGCGAAACAAGCTCCTCCCCCGCCATGACCCACAAATCGACGTCCAGACCCATTTTCGCCAACAGCTCGGCGATGCTTTTTTGAATGGACTCCTCCGCTCCTTGCACACTCGGGCTTTGCACCCATTCCTGCAGCAGCTTGACGGAAGCCTCCCGATCTTTTTCCAACTGCTCTCGTATCAGCGCTTGCCAGTTCGCCATGTTCTTCCCCCGTTCTTTTGGAATCGTCTTTGCCTAGCGGAATACGCCCACTTCTCCCTCTACCTTCAGTTCAGCTTCGGTGGCTCCGATCACATCGGCCACGCTGTACGGATACATGACCTCGCGCAAATACAGGCCGTCCGGCTTCACTTCCATCACGGCCATATCGGTGATGATCCAGTCTGCCGCCTTGCTCGCTGTCAGCGGAAGCGAGCATTTGCGCACGATTTTGGAGCGGCCGTTTTTGTCGAGGTGCGTGGTTACGACCATGACCTTTTTCGCTTTTTGCGCCAGCTCCATCGCTCCGCCCATACCCGGCACGCGTTTGCCTGGCACGATCCAGTTGGCGATATCCCCGTTTTGGCTCACTTCGAGGACGCCGAGGATCGTCATGTCCAGCAAGCCGCGGCGAATGATCGCAAAGGCCGTGGCACTGTCAAAAAAAGACGCCCCCGCCGCAAGCGTGACCGGAAAACCGCCCGCATTGCACAGCATGGCGTTTTCCTCTCCTTTGGCCGGGCTCGGTCCGGTACCCAATATGCCGTTTTCCGCGTGAAACATGACGCGTTTGTTAGCAGGGATAAAATCGGCCACCAGCGTAGGAATGCCGATCCCCAAATTGATAATCATGCCGTCCTCGACTTCCATCGCCGCCCTGCGCGCGATTCGCTCGCGGTAGCTCTCGGTCTCTTTTACTTCTCCCACGCCCATTGCCAGTTCACCCCTTCACTTTGCACGATGTAGTTGACGAAGACGCCAGGCGTGACGATTTCTTCCGGGTCCAGCTCGCCTACCTCGACAATCTCGTCCGCTTCCACGATCGTAATGTCGCCCGCCATCGCCACGAGCGGATTAAAGTTGCGCGCGCTCGTATCGTACACCAGGTTGCCGAAGCGGTCCGCTTTTTTCGCATGGACGATCGCCACTTCCGCCGTCAGCGGCGTCTCCAGCAGGTACTCTTTTCCGTCCAGCACGACTTTTTGCTTGCCTTTTTCCGCGATCGTGCCAATGCCGACGTCGGAGAGAATCCCGCCCAGACCGACGCCGCCCGCCCGTACACGCTCGGCGAGAATCCCCTGCGGGCAAAACTCGACCTCAAGCTCGCCTGCCGTCATTTGCGCCCCTGCGTTCGGGTTGGAGCCGATGTGAGAGGCAATCACTTTTTTCACGCGTCGTTCTGTCACCAGCTTGCCGATTCCGATGTGCGGAAACGCCGTGTCGTTGCTAATCAGCGTCAAGTCGCGCACACCCAGATCCAAAATGCCCTGGATCAGTGTCGGCGGATTGCCTACCCCGCCAAAGCCGCCCGCGAGCAGCGTCATCCCATCGCGAAAATGGGACAACGCCTCCTGTACGGTCACCACTTTATCAAAACGGTTTGTCATTTCAGTCTCCCCCCTCTAGCCAATCAGCGCCTTGTCTTTTAGCTCCTGCTGGACGCTGACAATCGCATCTTTCAAGAGGGCGATCAGTTCATCAATCTGCTCTTTTGTAATCGTCAGCGGCGGGGAAACGATGATCGAGTCTCCTGCCACGCCTTCGATTCCCCCCATGGCGGGATAGATGAGCAGACCTTTTTCGAATGCCTTCGCGATGACCTTGGACGCCACTCCTTCTGACAAGGCGAACGGCTCTTTCGTTTCTTTGTTTTTGACAAATTCCAGACCGCAGAGCATGCCCAAACCGCGCGCCTCGCCAATCAGCGGCAATTCATCTGCCAGCTCTTGCAGGCGAGACAGCAAGTAAGCGCCTTGCTCGGCCGCTTTCTCGATCAGGCCGTGCTTCTCGACGTACTTCAAAACCGCGAGCGAGACGGCAGCAGACTGCGGGTTGGCGCTGTATGTGTGTCCCGCCATAATCAGCCCGCTTCCCTGGGTGATCGTCTCGATAATTTCATCCGTCACCATCGTGGCAGCCATCGGCGTATAGCCGGCGCTCATCCCTTTGCCAAGCGTCATCAGGTCAGGCACGACACCCCAGTGATCGACCCCGAACGCTTTTCCGGTGCGCCCTACCCCTGTCATCACTTCGTCGGCGATGAACAGCACTTCGTACTTGTCGCAAATTTCGCGAATCCGCTGGAAGTAGCCGTCTGGCGGGACGACCGCGCCACCGGAAGCCCCGATAACCGGCTCCGCGATAAAGGCCGCCACCTGCTCGGCTCCGACGCGCAGAATGGCCCGCTCCAGCTCATTCGCGCATTTCAGGGCGTACGCTTCCAGCGACATGCCTGCTGGTCTGCGGTACGGATACGGCCCGGTAATCGTCGGATAGTCCTCCAAAAGCGGTACGAAGCGCTTCCGGCGCAGCACGTGCCCCGACATGGAGAGCGCCCCCATGGTGATGCCGTGGTAGCTCATCCAGCGGGAGATGATTCTGTTTTTCGTCGGCCTGCCTTTTTCCTGCCAGTATTGGATCGCGATTTTTTGCGCTGTCTCCGTCGCTTCGGAGCCGCTGCTCACAAAAAACGTCCAGTTCAACGAACCTGGCGCCCACTCGGCCAGCTTCGCCCCCAGCTCCTCCACAGCGTCGCTGCTGAAGTGCGAGCGGTACGCAAACGATACTTCTTTGGCCTGCTGGTACATCGCTTCGGCGACTTCTTCCACCCCGTGGCCGATGCTCGCAGTCACAGCCCCGCTGCAGCCGTCGATATAGCGCTTGCCGTCTTTATCGTATAAATAAATGCCTTTGCCATGAGAAATGAACGGATACGTCTTGCCCAACTCCGGTTTGATTACATAGCTTCTGCTCATGATCGTCGCCACCTCGCTTATTCTCTCCCTCTATCCTAGCTGACCTGTGCGGTTCATCCATCCGACGCGCTGGCAAAAAAATATGGCGAAGAGACAAAATCTTTTGTACATTTTGTATAAAGAACTTTGCAACACGGAGGTGTGCCTCGTGACGATTACGATCAGAGAGGCTCTGCAACTGCCTGACATGGTGCAGACGCGGTTGATCGCCGGAGCGGGCGGACTGGACAATCCGATTCGCTGGGTGACGATTGTCGAGGTGCTCGAAGACGCCAGCCGGCTGCAGGAAGGCGAGTTTTTGATTACGACCGGATTCGGCCTCGCTGAAAATATGGAGCGGCAAAGCTCGTTCATTCCGACGTTGGCGAGACAAAAGCTGAGCGGAGTCGCCATCCATACCGGATTTTACTTGCGGGAAATTCCCGAAAGCTTTCTTGAGCTGGCTGATCGCCACCAGCTCCCGCTCATCGAAATTCCGACCGAAATCAACTTCTCGACGATTACCAGAGCCATTTTGCAGCCGATCGTCAACCGGCAGTTCGAGACGCTCGCCTATTCGCAGGCGATCCACAACCGGATGATCGACGCAGCCCTGTCCAAAGGCGGTCTGCCTGCCATCGCCGCCGAGTTGGCAGAGCTGACGGGCGGCGGCGTGACGCTTTTGGATGCGCTCGGCTTTGAAGTGACCCAGCACGGCTGCCCGACAGCGCCGACCGATGACGAAGCGAGAGAGCACGTGCATACGGTACCCATCCGCGCCAGTCGCGAGCATTTCGGCACGCTCAGCCTGGCCAAGCCGCGGGAAGCGTGGAAGGAGCTGGACGATGTGGCGCTCCAGCACGCAGCTACCTTGTGTGCGCTCGAATATGTAAAAGAACGCGCCGTTTCTGCGACAGAATGGCGGCTGAAAGGCGACTTCGTCGAGGAGCTTTTAAACGGAAAGCCGATGAGTCCGCAAGAGCTGGAAAGCCGCTGTCGCATGCTCGGATACCCGTTGTCGGGCAAGCATCTCGTCGTGGCCGTCAAGGTGGACACTGCCGAACCGGACAGGCTCGGGGAGCTGCACCAAAGCGCCATCACGCTGATGCGCAGGCTTTGCGACCGCCACCAGCGCTCGTATTTGTTGCGAGAACGGCCTCATTGCCTGCTGTTCGTGCTGCCCGATGACCGGACGAGCCTGCAGCTCTTGGAGCAGTTCACAGCGCGCTGGGAGGGGCTGCATTCCTCCACTCCCTTGCAGGTCGCCATCAGCAATCCGCGCGATCAGTTGACAGATGTTTCTGGCGCGTCCGAGGAAGCCATGTTCGCGCTGCAAGCCTATCCCTTGCTCGCTCGCGCCCCGCAAATGCTGCGCTACCGGGACATGCAAGGCTACCAGTTCCTGTTTCCTTACCACCGCGACGAGCAGAGCATGCTCGGCTTGTGGAAGCCGATCCTGGAGCCGTTGATTCGCTACGACAGCAAATACAACCAGCAGCTTCTGGAGACGCTGGAGGTGTACCTCGCGCAAAACGGGAACGGCCTGCAAACCTCCCAAGCGTTATATATTCACCGCCACACCTTGAAATACCGCCTGACCCAGATCGAGGAAAAAACAGGCTACCGCCTGGAGGATGCCCATCAGCGCTGGCAGCTTCAACTGGCGCTCATGGCCCGCCGCCTGCAGCAGCAACTGTTTCCTTCCCGCGAGTAGCCTTATTCGTCCCTGGTTTGCCGCAGCGGCTTCACCCAGATGTTCATATCTTCGAATCCGGAAAAAATCGTGCAGTTGTTGATGAGCCGACCGCGGTATTCATAGCCCATCTTGGCTGCTGTCACGTTCATCCCGGCCGATTGCGCCCGGGTCAAGGTATAGAGATAGTAAATCCCTGCCTCCTCCATCTTTTTTTCCAGAGCGCAAAACAGCGGCTGGAGGAGGCCTTTTCCGGCGTGATCGGGGTGGGTGGCACAGTCGGTCATCTCCGCCGAGCCCATCCGCTCCGACACTTCGGCAGACGCTGCGCAGGCGATCTTCCCGGCATGCTCGACGACGAAGTACACCGTCCCCTCCTGCATCGTCTTGCGCACGTACTCCGGATCATCCATGGGGGTAGGATACGTCGCGAACACAAGGCCGTACAGGCGTGCCAGCTCCTCTGCATCTGCCTCTGTTGCCGGACGCATGCTGTACCCTTCCGGCAGCGGCTTTTCTTCCCCCGCTCCCGCCTTTGCCAGACTCAGCGCCAAAATTTCCTCCGCCAGCTCAGGCGCTGTCGACGTCGCCCGTTCCTCTGTCACATACGCCGTGAGCATGTAGGCATTTTCTCCGCGAAAAAATCCGTCAATGACCCCTTCCTGCCGATAGCCAAGCGCGAGCCACTCCGCTACGTCCCGCTTTTTCCCGTAGACGATCAGCTTGGTGGCATTCGACTTCTCGGCCACCTGCCGCAGCATCTGGTCGTATTCCTTCAGCCGCGCCCGGTCGTACAGATGCAGCTTGACCCTGCGGTTTTGCCGATCGTCCACCAAATCGCCCGCAGCGAGCATTTCCTCAATCTGTGTCTGTGTCATGAAACTACCCCTCCCCTTTGTTTCCTTGTGCTTTCATTGTAGCAAATGGAGCTTCTCCGTCATCTGCCAATCTGTATAAAAAGTGGGCAGCCAGGCACAAATGCGGGCAGGTTGGGCATTCGACGAGCGCCATTTTCCCTATTGGTTCATAAGATGAAGGGAGTTGCTCCATCTGGGAAGGAGGGGGTATTAATGAGCTGCAGCAGAAACAACGATTTCGCCCTTGTTTTGGTCCTGTTCGTTCTCCTCGTCATCGTTCTCGTCTCAATCTCATAGAATCTCTTTTGTGCCCCTCAGGATAGGTAGTATCGAGGGGCCACTTACATATGCATGTAATATGCATGACACGTCTGAGAAGGGAGGAAGCCCACGTGTCCACACTTGTGTTCGCGCATCGCGGCGCTTCCGGCCTGTATCCGGAAAACACGATGGAAGCCTTTCACGCTGCTGTCCGCAAGCGGACGGACGGGATTGAGTTGGACGTCCAGCTAAGCCGCGACAACAAGCTGGCCGTCATTCACGATCACCGACTGGAACGGACGACAAACGGCTCCGGTCCTGTGCGCGGCTATACGATGCGGGAGCTGCGCCAGCTTCGCGCAGACAAAACTTGCTCCACGCGTTATCCAAAAGCCCGGATTCCCGTTTTGCGCGAGGTATTTCAAGCCTTTTCCGATACATCGTTACGCTTTATTATCGAATTGAAAAATTTTTTTCAAAACCAGCCCCACCTTGAAGAAAAAGTCATTGAGCTGATCCAGCGCTATCAGCTCACGGAGCGAACGATCATTTCCACGTTCAACTTCGACAGTTTGTTGCGCATCAAAGAACTGGACCCTGCGCAAACGACCGGCCTTTTATACGTCGGCCCGCTCGCAAAACCGTGGGCAGTCGCAAGCCAGTATCGTTGCGAGCAGTTGCACGTCCCGTACGACCAGCTCACACCCGAACTGGTTCAACAGGCCAAACAGCGCCAGTTGACCGTCTACGGCTGGACGGTAAACAGCAGTCGGCAAATCCAGCGGGCCGTCGATATCGGCGTGGACGGGATCATTACCAACTATCCGGGGCGCGCCAGAAAAATCATCCATGTTGAATAGCCACGAAAAAAGGAGCCTTCTCGGAGGCTCCTTTTTGTTTATCAATCAACTTTTACCTGTGCGGAACATAAAACTTCCCTTGCCAACTGTTTCGGCGGTTCAGCTCGGCATTGATCCCGTTCAGCACTTCCCACTTTTTGCGGCTCCACATCGGACCGATCAGCAAATCCTTTGGCCCGTCGCCTGTGATGCGGTGGACGATCATTTCCGGCGGCAAAATTTCAAGTGTATCGACGACGAGCTTGGTGTACTCCTCCTGCGAAAGAAATTCCAGCAGGCCCGCTTCGTACTGCTTGACCATCGGCGTCTTGCGCAGCAGGTGCAGCAAATGAATTTTGATCCCTTGCACGTCGAGATGGGCGACCGCATCGGCCGTCTGCATCATTTCTTCGTGCGATTCTCCCGGCAACCCGTAGATGATGTGCGTACAGACGCGAATGTTGTGCTTGCGCAGCCTCTCCACCGCATCGACATAGCAGGCGTAGTCGTGCGCCCGGTTAATCAGTTGCGCGGTATGCTCGTGGATCGTTTGCAGGCCCAGCTCCACCCACAGATACGTCCGCTCGTTCAACTCCGCCAAATACTCCACCACATCGTCCGGGAGGCAGTCAGGACGCGTTGCGATCGAGAGGCCGACGACTCCTTCCTGCCGGAGAATGACCTCGTACATCTCGCGCAGTTCGTCTACAGGGGCGTACGTGTTCGTGTACGCCTGGAAAAAGCCAAGGTATTTGGCCTGGGGCCACTTTTCGTGCATCCGGGTTTTCACATCGTGAAACTGGCGCTTCAGATCCATTCTCCGGTCCCCGGCAAAATCGCCGGAGCCGCGCGCACTGCAAAAGGTGCAGCCGCCTGTCGCGACCTTGCCGTCCCGGTTCGGGCAACTGAAGCCCCCGTCCAGCGGAACCTTGAAAATTTTTTCGTGAAAAGTCGAACGCAAATGGTAGTTCCATGTATGGTATCGTTTATCTCCCCACAGCAAGGGAGTATCGTGATCGCAATGTTGTGGTGCGAGCTTCATCGCCGTATTCCTCCTCGTCGCCCGGCTGCGGGTTCGGTTTTGTCCGCGCAACCAACGCTCAGGGTGCCTTTTTCCCAGTTGCAACGCTTTCTCTTTTCGTGTGGTGATCGCGTTATTATACCAGATCACAGGCTCCTTTCGCCACTTTCGCTAACAGAAAAACCACAGGGCGAGATGCACCTGTGGTCTTTTGCTTCACGTGCCTATTGCTGGATCTCCTCGATACGAATGGCGCGAGTGTGGGACGTATGGCTCCACACCTGATTTTTCTTGGTGAAAAACGCGTAAAACATGATCGGCAGCCACGTCAGGAAAAAGAACGGCAACAAGAGCAGTCCCAAATATCCTTTTAGTGGCACTTTCTCGAGGTAGAGCGCCAGAATCGGCAATAAATAAAACACAGCCGTAGATCCGTACACCAGCCAGGTTGGCAGGATGGTAGCAGCAGGCGTCAGAGCCGCAATGTCAAAATATCGGCCCAAAAACAGCAAGGACATCATCGTCACCATCAGCACGTACATCGGCTGGAACAGGTAGAAAGCCGCGTCAAGCATGCCCAGCCTTCTTGCCTTCAAGCCGTTTTTCAGTACGCTTCCGATGTAGCGTCCAGCCACATCGTAGTGACCTTGCATCCAGCGCAAGCGTTGGCGCATCGAAGCTTTCAAGTCAATCGGCTTCTCATCCCATACTTTCGTATCATGGGCCCAAGTCGGATAAATGCCGCGCTCAATACAACGCGTAGCAAACTCCAGGTCTTCCGTCAGGCTGGTTGCTCCCCAGCCCATCTCCTTGAGCAGATTGCTCTCGATGCACAAGCCCGTACCGCCTAACGTGTTCGGCAGGCCAAGGTTGTGACGGGCCAACTGCCACATGCGGTTTGTAAACCAATACGTCACAGCATAAGACAGGGTAATCCAGGAGTCAAACGGGTTTTTCGAATCCAGATAGCCTTGAATCACGCGCGCCCCTTTGACCAGACGGTCGTTCATCACTTTCAGGAAGTTCTTTTCAACCAGGTTGTCTGCATCAAACATGACGACTGCATCGTACTGCTTTGGCCTTGCCCAGAGGTTCTCCAGCATCCACTCAATCCCGTAGCCTTTTCCGCGCTTGGACGTGTCAAAACGCTCGCACGCGATGGCTCCGTGTGCCCGACTGATCTCAGCAGTGTTGTCAGTACAGTTGTCGCAAATGACGAAGATGTCGTACATTTCGCGTGGGTAGTCCAGCTTTTTCAGGTTCTCAATCAGTGGAGCGATTACGGCACTTTCGTTATGCGCCGCAACCAGTACAGCAAATGTTTTTTGTGGCTCGCTTGTCACCTGCTCCTTTTTGCGGAACAGGCCCGCACAAGAAACCAGCGTTTGGTACGTGCTAATCACACCTACCGTTGAAGTGAATCCGATGAATAATCCCTCAATGATCTCTCTAATTACACTCATGGGTTCTTCTCCTCGACCTGAATCAAATTGGGTCTGATCTGATTCAGGTAGTGTTGTTTTTCCAACATTTCTCTATTGTATTTCTCCCAATTGGGAGTGTACATCAAAAGCGTTTCAAGATCAATGACCCAAAAGTGGGAAAAAAGAAGGCACTGCTAACACCTTTCCCACCTTTTTCTCTTTCTATTCGACAAGCCTTGAACATGAGCAGAAAAAAAAGCCCTTGTCGAAAAGGCTTGATTTATTTCGAAAACACGAGGTCCAAGCTTAGTCCCCGGTTCGATACGATGGTGCGGTCGGCGAGACTCGAACTCGCACGGGTCGCCCCGCCACCCCCTCAAGATGGTGTGTCTGCCAATTCCACCACGACCGCCTGTTATCCGTGACCGTTTGTGCAGGTTACCTGCCGCAGAATCACGTTTTTGAGTATACACAATCCATTTTTCGAAGTCAATAGCGTTTTCCTCCATCTGAGTGCCCAAATTCTATCTGGGAACCGCATTTATTTCCTGTCGAAAACACGCGGATTTTGTTTGTTTTTCCAAAAATAGGGACAGTAGTTTTGGGATCCGCTCTCCTCGATTCGCCACGATTATGCATAGACCGCAGCGCCATATTTTTCGGCTTTCTTACATATTTCAGGGCGAAAAAGACAAATTATTACCAGTAGTGGAAGGCCAACTTTCTCAAAAAAATTTTTCGTCATGGGGGAAAAACGATGATTCCCGAGAATATCAAACAGCTTCTGCACGATATTCGGCTCATTGGCGGCGGCATGAAGCAGTATGAGCATCCAGATGATTGGCAGCTAATCCGCAACCTGGTTGGCGACGAGCTGGAGGTCGATTTGAGCGATGCCACTCCCGAGTATTGGGAGAAGCTCCGTGCTTCCCTTGAGAGCGAAAAGGCGGTTGCGCTAGAAAAAGCAGAGCGGCGTTACCTGCATGGCCTTTACTACTACAATCCCTTTATTTGACCACGATATGTTCGTGGTCTTCCTTTCTGGGGTGGGGGCAGCGGCTGCGGTTTGAGCAAGGGCTTTGCCAGGTTTCTGCTTGTGGGGGTTTCTGTTGTACTTGGCTTTGTTTTGGCTGTTCTGTTCTTTGGGTGTTCTTTTGCCGTTCTTCTTCTCTGATGCATACCGCGTGGTGCAAAACGACTGCTGTAGCGTCAAGTAGCTATTCATGCTTAGGCGTCTCCAGGCGAGTTTCAGCACCTTTCAGGACTTTTCAGGACCTGGATTTGACCCTGACTCCCACCATCGGTTGGATTGTATCGTTTTGTCGTTTTGTCCTCTTGCCCTTGCGTTTTGCTACTAGACTATTTGCTCTGTGAAAATAGCAAAGGTCGCCGGGCAATGATCGGATAACACGAAGGAATGTCCCTGAACGGCTTGCATGGTCTGTAGCCTGTTTCCTTTCGTGCACTTGCCAATGACTGTCCTCTTTCTGACGACGGTCCTCTCGCCACTGACACTCTACTTTCCGAGGACGGAGAAAAATAGCAGCCCTTGAAATCATTTTTGCAGAGAGGAGTATCTTTTTTTCTTGTGATACGTTATATAGAATAGCGAGTGAATTTTCAGGGGAATCTACTCGTAGTGAATATGCTCGTCCATCGAAAAGCTTCCTTATTATATGTGTGTCATTTTTAGTCATTTTCTGTCGACAAAATGGCTCTTATTTTGTTACATTTTTGCGAGTCTCTACGTTTTTGCCGTTCAGCTCTTAATGGGTTTTCAACCTAAAGTCTCTTCGCCTTGCAAAAATCGGTTTGAGTTGCCCTAGCGTGTAGGAAAGATAGCTATGAGAGGCTGTGCGTTTTTGAATTTTTTTTGGCTCGTTTGTGTTATAGGATTGGTCGGCTATATACATAAAAGCTGCTTTGCAGGTATGAATAGATCTGAATAGATCGTAGAGGTAGGAAAGGTGGGGAGTTATTTGCGGAGTAAGTCGTCCTGTAAACACCTCCTTGTAATACACGTACATGCTTCGTGCTGCGTACGGATAAAAGTGAGGACGTGGTAAGAGAGTACTTTGCGCTGTTCATGTATCATGCACGGAAGCTTTCCTTCCCCTCTCCTGTCTACGCACGCTCTGCTATTGAATGAGAGCGAAGAGGCCCCTATATCTCGCGGCAGCAAAGGCCGCCTAATCGCAAGCAGGATCGTTTTTCGCAAAAAGGCTGGATTGTGCGTTGCGGTTTTGCAGAAGTCAAACAGATGAAAATTGGTCAGATGCAAAAGGCATGCGGCATCATACGGCAAGTCGGCAAGTCTTGAGAACACCCCTCGTGCATTTGTTGTTCTTTCCTCCTGAACTCGCGCGTACGCCTTCTGCTTTCTCGCTCTAACCTTCGTGAGAAACTGACATGGGAACGAAAGCGGGCGCCAGTAGCTGCACTGCATCGTGTTCTCAGTGGGATATGTACACTTTGTCTAATTCGTACTAAATATAGCGGTACCAGGTCTTGGGCGTCGCTAACAGCCTTCACAACTTCTGTAAACTTTTACCTCTCCTACTTATGCCGTTCCTTGAAGCACGCCTCTACATACGGATTCGCATACACCATCGTGGCCGAATTGCCTTCCATTTTTCCGAACACGTGCAGCATACATGCCGCCAGTTCTCTTGTACAATCGTGAAAATGATGCGACCCGGCTTCCTGCTTGCAGTTGGTCTACAACCGCTAATTTTGCGGCGCACAAAGCCTTTCATCGTGTCGTCTGGAAACGCAGACTTTGCGCTCGACTTCACGCCTGCCTAGGCCGTCTGCTGTTCAACGGAGCGTATGCCCTGCTGCCCAATGTTACTGTGGAACCAAAAACGACTCAAACACGCTCCTGGTCGTCTTTGACATCGTGTCTCCCTGCTGCAGAAGTTTGGGGTAAAAAAACCACCGACCGGAACCGACTCCGCTTAGTGGGCGTTTGCTTATTGCTTCTCTACCGTAATTTTCGTGGAAAGATACACGCGCACGTTTTGACCGTTTTCCTTGTAATCAATTCCATAATAAATCGTGTAAACCCCTGGCTTCCCCGCTACGAAAGAAGGCACTTCCCTGCGGTATCCATCCGCATCTGCCAGCTTTTCTACGTTCTTCGTCAATTTATAACACCCGGTATCGCTGGACGCATTCCAACCGTTTTGGCGCTCTTGCCTTTTGAGTGCTTTCCAACTAAAAAGATCTTTTCCCTACTTTGACTGTTGCTTCCGGTGGGCTAAAAATAATGGGTTTCGATTTTTTGACAGTCAAATCCACCCCATACGTTCCCCGCTTGATCTTGCCTTTTAATTGAATAGCTGAAATGAAAAGTACCTTCTGTTTCCGGCGTCGGAATCTTCCCTTTCCCCCAGTTACTGTCGTTTCCTGTTTATATCGGACAACGCTACATCTAGCTCGCATATCTTACCTCACGAAAAAAGACCTCTTTCAAACTCAAATGAGAAACTTGAGTCTGTAAGAGATCTTTTTTAACCAAAAGGTGTCGTGCTGTCTAAAATCCCAGCCTGGATAATTCCCACGTTCTCCACGTTCGCTGACCATATGACCGCCGACCTTCAAATGGCCTGACGCAATCACGCAATCATTGACGTTTGACAAACGCTGTCATATCACAGTTTTAACAAGTGTGGCGTCCCAGGAGAGATTCGAACTCCCGACCGACGGCTTAGAAGGCCGTTGCTCTATCCTGCTGAGCTACTGGGACAGATGATGGAGGGAGTACCCGGATTTGAACCGGGGATAAGGGTTTTGCAGACCCGTGCCTTACCACTTGGCTATACTCCCATGTATGGGGCGATCGATGGGACTTGAACCCACGAATGCCGGAGCCACAATCCGGTGCGTTAACCCCTTCGCCACGACCGCCATATCAATTTGCAGGAGAACGCGTCGCTCTTCTGGCAGGGGCAGTAGGAATCGAACCCACACCAAAGGTTTTGGAGACCTTCGTTCTACCTTTAAACTATGCCCCTTTGGTAGCGGTGGAGGGAATCGAACCCCCGACCTTTCGGGTATGAACCGAACGCTCTAACCAGCTGAGCTACGCCGCCGAAATAAAAAATGGCGGAGAGTGAGGGATTCGAACCCTCGCTACGCTTGCGCATACTAACGGTTTAGCAAACCGTCCCCTTCGGCCT
>NZ_JBYSWV010000068.1:0-16809 GCF_058781555.1 Brevibacillus sp. FW306-2-1A-C05A | reverse complement strand
ATAAAAGTGGCATTTCCCACTTTACGTACCATTAAACTTCATTTTTTAAACGAAAACCTAATTTTGCAAAAGGCTCATTTGTGTGTCTTGAAGTCTACAACAGTAGCCTTGCCATCTGCTCTCAGCCATACTTTATCGATAACCCCATTGAGCGACAAAGTGCCCCTTTCCTGGACATCCTCAAATAATCGCACCGCAAATGGCATTTCACTGTAGATTCTTTTCCCTTGGCAGCATTCTTTATGCAGATCACTATTCATGTAGGTAACAATTTCAGCCCCCAACTTTTCCCAGGCAAATACACGAGCCTCTTGACTTGTCAAGCCCACTGAAGCCAACGCCATTTTCAAAAGGTGTTCGCGGACATACTCCAAATCGTGGTCACTTTGCAAATGCTCCAAAACCCGGTGGAGAACATGCCCCCATTCGTATGCCTCCAGACTGTTTTTTCTTTGAACGCGGTACGGGATTTCTTCTCTACTTCTTTTGATTCCCTGTTCATCTGCCAACCGTTCGACCCACTCTGATACACTCCAGATCCGATTAGGAACATTGTTGCTCTCCTTGTCCAATTGCCTAGCCCTGTAGCGGGATTCAGGCTTTTCCATCACACGAATCTTTGGAGTCACCCGTTGGAATTGACTCGGCATTTCCCCTACTCTTACCTTGCAAACGCCAATCCTGTCTCATTACTACCTGTTCACTTACCCCATCTCGCAGTTCAGGTACAAGCAACGGGAGCCAATCAAACCAATTGGAACACTCTTCGATTGAAGACTTTTCGGAAAAGGAAGCAGCAGCTCCCGAAAATACCAGCAATTCCTGTGCACGTGTCATGGCAACATATAGTAATCTCTTTTGTTCGTCAACCATTGCTTTTCGCTCTTCTTCTTGAGCACGGGAGTAACTTAGTGTTGGCAACCAGTCTTTGATCTGCTGATGGTAATATTGGCTGGATAATCCCCACTCCCGACTGAAATGCAGCCTGCCCATCCCTTTTGAATGCGTAATCAGATAATGGTGTAGCTTCTTTAGACTTCGGTTTTTGCATTGGTTTACGCCTCTTTCAGTCATGTTAAGCTCTTTACTGATTTACATGTGAATCCCTCTAATACGGTTTTTTGAATAATGTATCGTTCTTTTTCATTTGAAAGCCGTTTCAGCAGTTCTTCAACAAGAACATTTTTCCCAATATAGTCTGAAATGTTTTGTCGATCACCAAAGCCATACAAAATTGGGCATTCTTTGCTCAACTTTTTTCTTTCACGATAGTTTAAGTTCCATGCTATACGTCGGATTAGTTTCCTGCACTCATCTTTCGTCATCTGATCCTACCTTTCTTATCGAATATTGCAATAGTTACTCAGGCATGAGGTTAAGTTATATAGAGTGACATTCGTAGTTGTATGCCGCAAAAACAAGAACTGGACAAGGCATTCTAAAGAGAGTACTTCCATCATTGTGGACGCGACGCATCCGAAAGCCACACCTCACCTACGCCGACTTAAAAATCGGCCGCACAAACCGAATCACCGCGAGCGACGCGCACACGGCCAGGGCGCCTGCCAGCAAGAACGCCGCTGTGTACGTGCCGGACGTGTCGACAATATAACCAGTCAATGTCGGGCCGATGATCCCGGCTGTGTTTGCCAGGAAGTGCATGAAGCCGCCAACAGAGCCGACGTTGTTGCGGTCGACCACATCGTTAATGATCGCCCAGTAGATCGCCCCTGTCAGATAGAGGAAAAATACAGAGAGGGCAACGAGGGCCACCGCGCCAGCGGTTGTCGTAATGACGCCTGCAAAGCCAATGCAGACAGCCGACATGAACAGGCAAGTTACCAGTACAAGCTTGCGCGAGAACAGCACGCCTTTGTTGACGAATCGCTTCAGGAAGAAATCGGATACAAAACCGCCCAGGGCAAGACCGACAAAGCCCAACACCCACGGGATAACCGTAATAATGCTCATTTCCTGCACGCTCAAGCCGCGGGCATCAATCAAAAAGCTCGGGAACCAGGTCAAGAAGAAGAACAAAATATAGTTATAGGCAAAGAACGCAAAGGCGGTAAACAAAACGGTTTTTTGCTTCAGGTAAAATGTCAGGCGCAGCTTTTCGGGTGCTCCGGCAGGCGCGTTTTCCACAGCCGCCGCGCTTTCCGCGATCGCCTGGGATGATGCTCCTTCTGGTCTTTCCTTGACGTATTTCCACCAGAAAATTGCCCAGATAATGCCGATGATAGCAATCGCGATAAACGAAACTTTCCAGCCGTAAGCAATGGCGATAAATCCGACAATCGGTCCGGAGATGGCGCCGCCCAGCGGTGTGCCGCTATTCGTCAAACCGATGACCGATGCTCGCTGATTTTGAGGGAACCAGTTGTTGACCATTTTGCTGATCGTGGCAGACAGCGGGCCTTCGCCCATCCCGAACAGCACGCGAATGACGATCATGCTCACAAAGCCGACAGCCAGCACAAGCGCTCCGCTAAACAACGACCATACGATCATCGCTACAAAAAGCGTCAGCTTCGCTCCATAGCGGTCGGAGGCGACTCCGCCCAAAAAGTTGAATATCGCGTAGCCGACAGAAAAGCTGCTGAAAATAATCCCCATCTCGGTTGCGGTCAAAGACAGATCCTCTTTGATAAACGGAGCCGCAATAGACAAGGCAGAACGGTCCAAATAGTTGATAACACCTGCTAGGAACAGGAAAAGAATAATCATTCCTTTGCCTTGAGAAAACATGGATACCCCTCCTCAACTGTTAGCGTGCGAGCATGTTCTGTTTGTAAACGATTCCATAAACCGATTTAGTATTCAGCAAGTAAAAAAGCGATTGCTTTTTTACTTGAAAACCTAACAGGAGCTTCGCGGAAGCAAAATAGGTTTCAAGCGGTGCACGCTTGTATCTACACTTCCTGTTTTTTTGATTTGATTTAGCAACAGCTCGGCGGCCAGATTCGCCATTTCGATGGCCGGCTGCTTGACTGTCGTGATCGGCGGCGTGTAAAAGTCGGCGTAGGAAACATCGTCAATCCCGATCACTGCAGCGTCTTCGGGAATTTTCAACCCGTACTTTTTCATATAGCGCAAAACTTCATTCAGCACGATATCGTTTCCGGCCAGAATCGCTTCCGGCGGCTTCGCCAAAGCGAACAGCTCCGATAGCGCTGCGGGAATTTTTTCTACGTCTGCCGTCTTGATGTAGTCTGGATGGACGGGGAGGTCATGGGCCTGCAAGGCATCCTTGTAGCCTTGGATACGCTCAACGCGCGGGCTGATATTGCGAATGATGGAAGTAGTAACAATTGCAATATTCTCATAACCCTTTTCGACAAAATGATCGACAGCCAGTTTGGCCGCAAGATGGTTGTCGAGCATGACTGTCGTAATGCCCAGGTCTTGGATCGTCCGGTCCATGAACACAATCGGAAACTCGTCGCGCTTCATCCGTTTGTACAGCTCAAGATTGCCGCCTGTCGGAAAAATAATGATGCCATCGACCTGCTTTGCCCTCAGCATTTCGATATATTTTTTTTCCTTTTTAGGCTCGTCATCCGCGTTGCAGACAATAATGTGAAAGTCTTGTTGATAAAAATAGTTTTCAATCGCACGGATGATTTGGGTGGAAAACGTATGAAGAATATTGGCCACGACTACCCCTACGGTAAACGTAGACTTCTGCTTCAGACTGCGGGCAATAATATTCGGCTCGTAGTTCAATTCCTTGATCGTTTCCTCAATCTTTTTCCGTGTTTTTTCACTCATGTATTCATATCGCTTGTTCAAGTATTGGGAAACGGTGCTCTTCGATACATTCGCATGTTTCGCAACATCGGCAATGGTAATGTTTTTCAGTTCACTCATTCCTGTCTTGTAAAGTAAATCCGGTCCACGATACGATCATTTCCTCATAGTCTCGTCTTTGTTCGCAGAGATAAAACGGTTTATCCTGCAATCAAGAAATATTCTATCGGATGTGGAACAGATTTACAATTGCCGATTTCCCTTGCGTTTGCGGCTGTAAAGAGAGCACCTTTTCCATCCATGTCCACGATTCGAATGCGACTGTTGCGTCAGGCTGCCACGTTTGTTTACACGCCGGAGTAGGCCATGAATCCGCCGTCGACAGGCACCGTGATCCCGGTGACAAAGCCGGAGTATGATTCATCGGCGAGCCAGAGCAGCGTGCCGAGCAAGTCTTCCGGCTGGCCAAACCGCTTCATCGGCGTAGCGGTAATGATTTTGTTCGATCTGGCTGTGTAGCTGCCGTCTTCGTTCAGCAGCAGGTTGCGGTTTTGCTGCGTCAAAAAGAATCCGGGAGCGATCGCATTCACGCGCAGCCCAGCCTCGGCAAAGTGAACCGCCATCCACATGGTGAAGTTGTTGATCGAAGCCTTGGCCGCGCTGTAAGCGGGCACCTTTGTCATCGGGGAGTAGGCGCTCATCGACGAAACGTTGATGATAACAGGTGCTTCCGCTTGCAGCAACGCTCTCCCGAACACCTGACTTGCCAAAAATGTGCCCGTGAAGTTGCTCGAGAACACTTGCGAGAACCCACTTTCCTCCAAGTCGAAAAACGATTTTCCGTCCGCCTCTTCCTCGTATGTCTCGGCAGCGGTGATCGCATCAGGGTGGTTGCCGCCCGCGCCATTGATAAGCATGTCTACGCGGCCGTATGCTGCCAAAATCTGCTCTCTGGCTGCGACGAGAGAAGCTTTGTCCAGGACATCCGCTGCGATCGCTATGGCGGTTCCGCCTGCTTGGCTGATGCTGTCGACTACCTGCTGTCCTTTTTCAGCCGTCCTGTTCAAAATCGCCAGCTTCATCCCGTGGCGCGCCAATTCCTCTGCCATTCTCGAACACAATACGCCGCTGCCGCCTGTGATGACGGCGACTCTTCCGTTTAAGTTTTCGTGAATCGGAATCATTGCTTGCTCCCCGCCTTGCTTGCTTCATGGGCATCCCACAAGCCGAGCAAGTACATGATCCCCAGAGCACGGTCGTACAGTCCGTAGCCAGGGCGGCAAACCTCTCCCCAAATATGGCGCCCGTGGTCAGGTCTCACATAGCCGGTGTAGTTTTGCTTGCTCAACTGCTCCACCACACCCTGTACGTTGATAGAGCCGTCTTGGGTGTAATGGGAAGTTTCCACGAAGTCTCCGTTTTCATAAATTTTCACATTGCGGATATGGGAAAAAGGAGCGAGATACGCGTACTTTTTCGCGATTTCCACCATATCGTTTTCCGGGTTGGCCCCCATCGAGCCTGTGCACATCGTAATGCCATTCGCCGGGGAAGCCGAAATAGCAATGAGCTTCTCGTAGCTTTCAGGTCCCGTGATGATGCGCGGCAAGCCGAAGATCGACCATGGCGGATCGTCCGGATGGATCGCCATTTTTATTCCGCTTTCTTCCGCGACAGGCAAGATTTCTTTCAGGAAAATTCCCAGGTTCTCCCAGAGCTTTTCTTCATCTACATGTTTGTAGGCTTCGAACAGCTCGGAAATGCGCGCCAGCTTTTCCGGTTCCCAGCCCGGCAGCGTCAAGTCGGAAGCGGCTGCCACTGTGTTGATAAGCTCCTGCGGGTCGAGGTTATCCACCTTTGCTTTTTCGTAAAACAAAGCCGTGGAGCCGTCTTCCAGCGGGTGGAACATTTCGGTGCGGGTCCAGTCAAAAATCGGCATGAAGTTGTAGCAGATGACTTTGACTCCGGCTGCGCCGAGGTTGCGGATCGTCTCTTTGTAATTTTCGATATATTTCATCCGGTCTTCGTTGCCCAGCTTGATCGACTCGTGGACGTTAACGCTTTCAACGACATCGGCGTGGAAGCCAAAGGATTGGATGTAGTCGATTTCCGCTTGGATTTCTGCTTTTTCCCATACTTCTCCGACAGGCTTTTGGTGCAATGCCCAGACAATCCCTTTTACTCCCGGGATTTGTTTGACCTGGTCAAGCGTTACCGTGTCATTGCCTCTCCCATACCATCTGAACGTGATATTCATGGCGCACCCCCGTTATTCTGCACTCTTTTGCATATATTGTTTGCTCAATTCCACGACGGCTTCATAGCCCCCGCTCTGGAACGCTTTGTTCAAGTCGCTGCCGATTCCGGCCGCAACCGCCCCTGCCTTCAGCCATTCCTGCACATTGTCCAGATTGATCCCGCCAGTCGGCATGATGCGCGCGTTCGGCAGCGGACCGTTGACCGATTTGATGAAGGAAGGCGCAAAATGGTTGGCCGGGAACAGCTTCAACACATCGCATCCGGCCTCAAGAGCCAGCGCCATTTCGCGAATCGTCATGCAGCCCGGCATATACGGAACTCCGTAGCGATTGCACAGCTCGGCAACGCTTTCAATAAAATGGGAGCTGACGACGAATTTGGCGCCTGCCAATATGGCGTGCCGTGCCGTTTCCGAATCCATGACGGAACCGGCACCCAGGAGAGCGTCTGTATGCTGCAGCTCCCGGAACACATCAGCAATAGCCGGAGTCGTATAGGTCAGTTCGATGGCGCGAATCCCGCCTTCTATCGCCGCTTTTGAGAGCTGAACCGCTTCCTCGCCAGTCTGTCCGCGAATCACCGCGACGACCTTCGTCTTCATGATTTGCTGAATCACCGCGTATTTATCCATTCGCTTCCTCCTTACTCAAATACGATGATCGCTTTTCGCACTTGTTCTGGATGACTTTCTACGAAATCAAACGCCTGCTGGACCTCATCGAGCGAAAACGTGTGCGTGACCAGCCCGTTATGCCGGAGCTTTCCTTCGTTCAGCAGTTTGACTACTTTGCCGAACTGGTTGGTCTGAAGTCTGGAGCCTTTGATCGTCACTTCTTTTTTCGTGATCGGCAACTGCGGAATCGCGGAAGGACGCTCGTCAAAGCCAAGCACGACAATCCGCCCAGCCACCGAAACAACGTCGAAGGACAGCTCAAACGTCATCGGCAAGCAAACCGCATCAATCACGACATTCGCGCCTTCGCCATTCGTCCACTCCTGCACGCGTTGGCGCACGTCTTCCTGTCCGGCGTTCACCGTGACGTCTGCGCCGTTTTCCTTGGCAAAAGCCAGGCGCTGCTCGCTCAAATCGGTCATCATCACCGTTGCTCCCTGGAGCTTCGCCATCTTCAGAATGCAAATCCCGATCGGCCCCGCTCCTTGAATCAGGACAGTGTCTCCCTCCTCGACTTCCCCTCTCCACACGGCTTGCGCACCGATTGTGTAAGGCTCCGCCAAAACGGCTTCTTCCCACGGCAGCGCAGCGTCCACCACATGGAGCTGCTTTTCAGGAAGCACGAACCATTCCCGCATCCCGCCATCTTCGTGGACGCCAAACACGGAGAGCTTTTCGCACACATTCGGACGACCTTTGCGGCAAGCGTAGCACGCTCCGCAATAGCGGATCGGTTCCACCACCACATGATCGCCTGCCTGGACACTGGTCACCTTCTCGCCAACGGCTACGACTTCTCCGGCTACTTCATGCCCGACCACCCGCGGCAAAGTCGCAAGCGGATTTGTCCCGTGGTAAATGTGCATATCCGAGCCGCATATCCCGACTCGCTTTACTTTTACCAGCACATCGGTCGGGTTGGAAATCTGGGGCTTCTCTACATGCTGGATGACAAGCTCATGTGCTTTTCGTACTTGAACCGCTTTCATTTTTCCACCTGCTTTTTGAAAGAATGGATAGCGCCCATGTCGCTGCTTATCTGGCAATCACGGTTTCGTTTTGCAAAAAGGACCACACTTCCTCGGCGTAAGGCAACCCTTCGTTATCTCCCGACACGGTCGTCACAATCGCGCCTACCGCATTGGCAAATTCCAGTCTGCGGTCCAGCGGCAAGCCGTGCAAGTAACCGTAAATGTAGCCGGCATCGAAGCCGTCCCCTGCGCCAACCGTGTCTACGGGCACGACCGGGAAAGCTTTTTTCACATGCCAGACGCCATTGTGGTACACCTTGGACCCGTTAGCCCCGTCCTTGATAACCAACTGCTCGATCTGGAAGCGCTTCGCAAATTCTACAAGCGCAGCCTCCGAAGCATCTCCGAGTATCAGCTCGATTTCATCTCGCCCCGTCAGCAAAATATCGACAAACGGGAACAGCTCAGCATACACAGCTCTCGCTTCCTCAATCGTCCACAGCTTCAGGCGGATATTCGGGTCAAACGACACCGGGATGCTCTTTTGCCGCGCGATCTCGATCACTCGCTTGACAATCTCTACGTTTTTCGGGTCAATCGCCAGAAACACGCCCGTGATGTGGATGAGATGGATTCCCTCGAACATCTTTTTTGTAATATCACCTGGCTGCAACGTCAGGATCGGGGAGTGATAGCGGTAATAAAACGTTTTTCCGGAGCCGTCCTCCCGGATTTCCTTGAAGTTCACCGACGTCGGATAGCCTTCGACAAAAGCGACATCCTCCACGTCGATCCCTTCCCCGCGGGCAAAATTGTAGATGAACCGCCCGAACTCATCCTGTCCCAAACGGCTCAACCACTTCGACCGCAACCCGAGCCGCGAGCAACCGATCGCAAAGTTGAACTCCGCTCCTCCAGCCTTCCTTTCAAACGTAGGGACAAATCGCAAGGGTCCCGTTACTGACGGATTTAACGTAACCATGGCGTCCCCTAATGTAAAAACGCCATATTTTGACGACATTACAGATCCTCCTTCTTTAAGCCATGCACCAATGCGTTGTGAGGATTGATTGCCTGCTTGTTTGGGTGTTTGTTTGGTTGCTTTATTCGCTTGTTGGCAAGCTTTGGTTCCTTGCGTTTGATAAATCGGTTTAGTTAGTGAGTAAAAAATATATAAACCGATTTAGTTGACTTTTTTAAAATTATAATTTAAAGACTTTGCTAAATCAACAGAAAATTCTTTGGGTTTTTGGGGAGGGGGATTAATGGCTGGTTGACTGGTCGGTAGGGGCATGTGTTGGGGGATGCTTTTTGGGAAAAGTCGTCGAGGCGCTGCTGTAAGCGAGGCAGCCATGGTGGGAGGGGGCATCATGCATTACTTTTGGAACGTCAAGCATAATGGGGGTAGGTGATTAGTGAAAAGCAGCATTCGCTTTTTATGCTGAGATGGATTGGCGGGAAAAGAGAAATCTGTTGGGGGCAAAACGTCTGACCTTCGCCCCTCCCACCCCCGCACGCTCACATTGCCAAGTTGGATCGACTACACTTGGTGAGCCAAAAATCCGGCAAAAATAAAGAAGCACTTCACTCCACCAAAACAAATACGCCCATCCGAAATAATTTGACAACACCCAAAATCATCTCCGCTACTTTTATCTGATATTTTCCGTCACACGATCCCCCAGATGGAAAAAGCGATCCGTACGGACGATAACAGATAACACCGTTGCAGGAGCCACTTTCTTTCCCGCTGTCCCCCACTCTATGCCCATCCTGTCAACAACCCCTTCCACAAAAAACCTCCTGCTCCACCCAAGCGCGAATGCAAGCAGGAGGAACGCTCCCTCTGTCTAGTTTTCAGAAAACTCGATAACCGTTCTGCCAACGTTGATGCAGCATGCATCGTGGAACGAGTCAAAAGCTTTGTTGATCTCGTCCAGCCCGATGCGGTCCAGCACCAGATCGTCCAGATTGAACTTTCCGTCCAGGTACAGCCTGGCGATCGCCGGAAAGTCGCGGAATGGCTGGGTGTTGCCGTAAAAGCTGCCTTTCAGCACTTTGCCGACGCGGTGGAAGCCGCCGGCTGGGAGCGTAATTTCTTTAGCGGGATGGAACGCGCCAATGACGACGACGGTGCCGCCTTTGCGCGTACCTTTCCAGGCGCTCTGGGTCGCATGCGTGTTTCCTGTGCAATCGATGGCAAAGTGAACGCCGAATCCGTCCGTCAGCTCTTTCAGCCGCTCCTCCGCATTTTCTTCTCCTACGAGAATCGTATGCGTCGCGCCAAATTTTTTCGCGATCTCCAAGTTGGCTGGCTTCATGTCGCAAGCAATGATTTTGGAAGCGCCGACGATGCGCGCGCCCTGGATCGCGTTGACTCCGACGCCGCCGATACCGAATACTGCTACCGTGCTGCCTGGGGTCACACCCGCGGCGTGAACGGCTGCGCCGTATCCGGTCGCGACGCCGCAGCCGATCAGCGAAGCTTGCGCGAGCGGCATTTCGTCCGGCAGCTTGACGCAGGACATTTCCGGGACAACGGTATATTCAGCAAAGGTAGACAAGAGCGAATTGTGGTAAATCTTTTCGCCTTCCTTGCTCAGACGGCTCGTGCCATCCAGCAAGGTTCCCTCAAACATCGGACCGAATGCCGCCTCGCACAAATGTACATCGCCCGTCACGCAAAATTCGCAGGTGCCGCAGTACGGAACCCAGCTCAGCGCTACTTTATCGCCCGGCTTTACTTTTGTGACGTTCGGCCCTACGGCTTCGACGATCCCGGCACCCTCGTGCCCCAAAATGGTTGGAAATGGCGTGCTCGCATCCTCCAGCGCGTTCAGGTCGCTGTGGCAGACGCCTGTTGCTGCTATTTTGACCAAGACTTCATTTGCTTTTGGTGCGTCCAGTGTGACTTCTTGGATGGCAAGCGGTTGGCCGACGCCTGTCATCACGGCTGCTCTCATTTTCATGTCTGACTCCCTCTTTCGCGGACTGAACTCGTAGTGGAATAGCTTTGGTAACGCAAGGAAAAGCGCAAACTCAGTAGGCAAACCAGATCGCTTTTGCCTTTGTATAGGATGACAAGGAGTGAATCGCGAACTCTTTGCCCCAACCGCTTTGCTTCCAGCCGCCGAACGGGCTTGCGAAGTCATAGCAGCCGTAGCGATTGACGAATACTTGGCCTGCCTGCAGCTTGTTTGCCACGCGATGCGCGCGCGACATATCGCCTGTCCACAAACCTGCCGCCAGGCCGTAGACGGTGTCGTTCGCCATTTCCACCACTTCTTCCTCGGTGTCAAACGGAATCACGCAAAGCACCGGACCGAAGATTTCTTCTTGCGCGATCTTCATTTTGTTGTGCACGTCGGCAAAAATGGTCGGGCGGATGAAGTAGCCGTTGGCATTGTCTCCGGTCAGGTCGCGCTCGCCGCCTGCCGCTACGCGCGCGCCTTGTTCCTTTCCGCTCGCGATGTAGCCCAGGATGCGCTCCATTTGCTTTCTGGACACTTGTGCGCCCTGGTCTGTCTCCGGGTCAAAAGGATCTCCCAGCTTGTAGCTGTCAGCCATCGCCGCAAGCCGCTCGACTACTTGCTCGTAAATGTCGCGCTGCACGAACAGCCGGGTCGGCGCTGAACATTTTTCCGCCTTATGCGTGAACAGCCCGTAAAAAGAACGTTCGATCGCGGCCTCCAAATTCGGTGCGTCGCTGAACAAAATATTCGGGGATTTGCCGCCCAGCTCCAGCGAGACGGGCTTGAGATTGGAATCGGCGGAATCCCGGACAAGCTGTCTGCCCACAGCCGTGCTTCCTGTAAAAGTCACCTTGTCCACATTCATATGGCGGCTCAACTGCGAACCGACACTGCCTGCGCCAAGCACGAGGTTAATGACGCCCGGCGGTAAAATGTCTGCTTCATGAATCAGCTCAAACAAGCGGATGGCAGAAAAAGACGTTTCCTCCGAAGGCTTCAGGATGATCGTATTGCCCATGGCAAGGGCAGGAGCAAGCTTCCACGCGGCCATATCAATCGGGAAGTTGAACGGCACAATTTGCGCGCATACGCCAATCGGGTCCCGGGTAGTTACGCTCAGGAAGTTGCCTTCGACCGGATTGTTTTCCCCGTAGTATTTGTCTGTCCAGCCTGCGTAGTATTCGAACACATCCGAAGCTTCCTGCACGTCGTCCTTGTAGGACTCGGTGTACAGCTTGCCGTTGTCCAGCGTTTCCAACGTGGCCAGCTCCGCCTGATGCTCGACCAGAAGGGCGCTGATCTTGCGCAAAATTTTTGCCCGCTCCTTGCGCGTTGTCTTGCGCCATGCCCCGTTCTCATCGTCAAAAGCCGCACGTGCCGCTGCGACTGCGCGATCGACGTCCTCTGGAGCCGCTACCTGGAACGAACCGTTGATGAGACCGTTTGCAGGATTCGTCGACGTAATGATTTCATCCCCTGTGCTGTCTGCCCATTGGCCGTTGATATACAGCTTTTTCGTCTGTTGCAGCCATTCTTTTGCCCACGCCAGCTTCGGCTGGTCGATTCCTTCAAATTGCTTTTTAGCATTTGTCTCGTTCACTGTGATGACCTCCGTTTCGCGAAAAGCTTTTGACCCCTTCCCTGCCTTGTTCCTTGAGCAGCCGGGAAACGAAGCTGTACCCGTGCTTCTCTTTCAACTCGACCACGAGCGGAATGAAGCTGTTGGCAAGCTCTGCGCATCTTGCTTCGTTGGCTTCAATGCCCGCCAGACATTTCTCATGGAAAAGGGCGAGGGACTGCTTCAGCATCTGCAACGCATCCAAAATATTGGCTCCCGCTGCTCCCTCAAATACGTTCAAATCCAGTTCGCCATGCGCAAGCGTCGCCTGGACAACCCGGTCACACCCCAAAACCTGAAAGCAGCTTTGGATGAGAGTCTCGGGTACGACCGGATTAATTTTTCCGGGGAAAAAGGAAGACCCCGCCTGCACGCCTGGCAGCGTAATTTCTGCAAAGCCAGCCTCCGGACCGGATGACAGTAGGCGCAAATCTTTGGAAATTTTCAACAAACACGTCGCCAACAAGGACAGTTGCGCGGAGACTTGCGCCAGATCGTCCATGTTTTGCGCCGCGTCGAACAAGTTTTCCCGATGATGCAGCTTTTGTCCGGACACCTCGCAAAGCTCGGAGAGAACCGCATCGCGATAAGCTTTTGGCGCTCCCACTCCCGAGCCGATGACCGTACCGCCCAAATTGACGGCATTCAACTGCTGTACAGCATGCGTCAATGCGGCATGGCGCCTCCCAATGACTGCCCCATACCCGCTGAACGTCTCGCCCAACTGGACCCGCATGCCATCTTGCAAGCATGTTCGGGCAATGGTCGTCACGCTCATCAGGTTCGTCGTCAGCCTTTCCCACGTCTTTTGCATGCGGGCCAGCAGTTCGTTGAGGCCCTCGTACTCCTGGACAATCGCCATGCGCATCGCCGTATGGCAAACGTCTGACGTGGACTGGGAAGCGTTCACATGATCGACCGGATGAACCGGAGAATACGTCCCGTGCGCCATCCCCGCATGCCCGTTTGCCAGATTGGCAATCACCTCGTTGACGTTCATGTTTGTTCCAATCCCGCCGCCGCCATGCAACATATCGACCGGAAAATGCTCCAAATGCGCTCCGGCGATCAGCTCGTCGCAAGCTTTTTCAATTGCCGCACAAATATCGGCAGCAAGTACCCCCGCTCGTTCATTCGCCCGTGCCGCAGCCTTCTTCACCTGCGCCAGCGCAGCGATATAGGTGGGATACTGCCCCAGGCGCTTGCCCGAAAACGAGAGATTTTGCAACGCTCTCACGGTTTGAATCCCGTAAAGCGCCTCCTGTGGAATCTCCACCGTGCCAAACGAATCCTGTTCTTTTCTCGTTGCTACCCATCCGTCGCAGGAAATGTAAACCGCCTCCCAAAAGGGGGAAGTCAGGCTGCCCCCTACTGTACATGGCAACTGCCCATCTTCCGCAAATAACAAAGCATCCTCGTCGCTCCAGCCCTACACTGGCTCGTGCCTTTTCCGAAAGAAAAAGACCAAGGGCCGTTATTTGCAGACACGACAGTTTAATCACAATACGAACATTTCGTTCACTATATGAACTTAACGCGATTATAATTCGTCGATTTCCCGATGTCAAACAAACAATTTTTCTCGGCGAAGCCGTCTGTTTGGCTTTCCTCCATGCAGGCTTGCGGGCAGGAAGCTGCACAAACGGATAGCTTTCAAGCAAAAATCTACGCTATAATGATCTACATTGGAAAAAAATAATGGAGTGTAAACGTGCACATGAAACAGGAAAACTCATCTGTTCAAGCAGTCGATCGTGCTCTGCAGCTCCTCCAACTCGTAGGCGAGAGCAAAGACCCCATTTCCATCGTAGATTTGGCCGAAATGTCCGGAATGAATCGGACAACGGTATGGCGACTGATCGGAACGCTTGAAAATCACGGCTATATTGAACGCGACCCGCTGACAAAAGGGTACTTGCTCGGCTACGCCGCCCATCGCCTTGCTGCCCAAGCCCCGCAGTACGGCTCGCTCATTCGCCGCGCCCGAAAAAGCATGGAGCAATTGCGCGAACAGACGCAGGAAACGGTGCTGCTCAGCGTTCCGAAGCACTATGGCACGCTGACCATCGACCAGATCGACCCGGCGAACAGCGTGCGGGTTGCTCACTATGTGAACGTCTTTTTGCCTTTGCACTGCACCTCCAATGGCAAGGTGCTTCTCAGTACCTTTTCAGCAGAAGAGCTCAATTACTACCTGGAGCAGCCCCTGGAACGAATCACTCCGAATACGATTACAGATCCTGAGCGATTGCGCCAAGAAATCGAGAAGGTCAAAAAGCTCGGTTACGCTATCGTCCTCGGCGAGCTGGATGTAAACGAAAACGGAATTTCCGCCCCTATTTTTGACAAGCGAAATGCGCTCGTTGCCTTCATCAGCGTCTGCGGGCCGAACTTCCGGTTTACCGAGGAAAAAGTATTGGCCTGTACAGAGCAGTTGTTCGCGGCAGCTCGCGACATCGCCGATCACCTGCAATGAGTGCAGCAAAAAGGGAGCCGCTCCCACGGGACAGACCCGAAGCCTGGTGCGTTAGTTATGATGCGCCAGGCTTTTTTATTTTGCGGCGATTGGGCTATTCTAAGAAAAATCAGCCCGCCGAAGGCCCTGCATGAACATTTTGAAAAATGATTGACAATTCTCGACACTCAATCATATAATCACTTTAGTTTCACATTGCGAATAAATAGTTCACATTATGAACAGTCCTTCTTTTTCAACTTGGATACACCTCGCCCAATCCCTACTTCGGCGAACCGCAAGCTTTTCAGTCTTTCAACAAGGGGGAGTTCATGTGAACAGCAGTCAAACGATCAAAATGGATGACGCTCCGCTGAGCAAATTCCACATCAAGATGGCAGCGCTTACTTTCGGCGCCCACTTCACTGACGGTTATGTGTTAGGTATTATTGGAATCGCTTTCACGCTCATCAAACCGCAAATGAATCTGGACCCGCTGTGGACGGGCCTGATCGGCAGCTCTGCCTTGATCGGTCTTTTTCTCGGCAGTCTGATTCTCGGGTATATTTCTGACTTTATCGGCAGGCAAAAAATCTTCGTCCTGAGCTTTATCCTGATTACCCTGGCCTCCTTCCTGCAATTTTTCGCTGAAACTCCCGCACAGCTCTTTCTCTTGCGCATCCTGATCGGAATTGGAATGGGTGGGGACTACAGTGTCGGCCACACCATGCTGGCCGAGTTTTCGCCCAAAAAGCATCGCGGTGTTTTGCTCGGCTCCTTCAGCGTCATCTGGACAGTCGGTTACGTCGCCTCTACCGTGATCGGCATGAACCTGCTCAGTCTGGGACCTGACGCCTGGCGCTGGATGCTGGCTTCCTCTGCCCTTCCTGCTGTCATTATTTTGCTCCTGCGAATCGGTACGCCCGAATCTCCGCGCTGGCTGATTAACAAAGGCCGAATCGATGAGGCGCGGCAAATCGTCAAAAAGTATCTCGGCCCCAACATTGTTTTAGATGACGAGACACCCGTTCCGAAAACGCAAGGCAGCTTCGCCCGCCTGTTCAGCAAAGGCATGCGCAAGCGTACAGCTTTTAACTGCCTGTTCTTCGTTTGCCTGGTTATCCCTTACTTCGCTATCTACACGTTTCTGCCCGCGATTTTGGAAACGATGGGCCTGAGCGAAAACTTCGGTACCGATTTGCTGCTGAACGCCTTGCTCGTCGTCGGTGCCATCCTGGGCATCTGGTTCACCATCAAGTTTTCCCGCCGCGGCTTTTTGATTAGTTCGTTTATCGTTTTGGCCGTGACGCTGTTCCTGTTGACTGTGCTGCCTGAGAGTATGACCTTCCTGATGATTCTCGTTTTTGCCGTCTTTACGTTAATCATGTCTGCCGTCAGCAACCTCGTCGGCGTCTTCCCGGCAGAGAGCTTCCCGACAGAAGTCCGCTCAAGCGGCGTAGGGCTGGCGACTTCTTTCAGCCGCTTCGGCTCGGCCATCGGCACTTTCCTTTTGCCCATCGGCATCGACAGCTACGGGATTCACCCGACGATGCTCGCCCTGACAGCCGTTTTGGTGCTTGGCACACTGGTGTCCATCGCCTGGGCGCCTGAAACGAAAAACTTGTCGCTGAGCGAGGCGAGCGATATACAGAAATCTGCTTGATTCGGTCAGTAACGAAAAGAAAAGAGCCGCATCTTCTGCATTTCGCAGGTGATGCGGCTTGTTGTTGTTTGGGGTTGCTGTGCTGGGCAGAGGGTTTGGGGGTGGGGCGATTGTTTCTTGTGGGATGTCGATGGCTTCTTCTTCGGGTTCGCGCTACTTGGGATTTGGGTGAAATGGGGGTGCGAGTAATGAGGGGGCAGGTGGTGTGTTTTACATGCAGGCTTTTGTGCAGGTTATGGAGCATTCGGCTTTTGCTGCAATTTTGGGAAAAATTTTGTTGAGCCTTCCCATACGTTGAGGCATGGGTGCATGAATCGGCTTGAACCACTGTCAATAGATTGGACACATAAAATCGAGAGAATTACACCACACATCGGTACATATGTTCGTATTGATTGGGCGTGAAGTACCCAATGGATGAATGGATGCGTTTTCCATTATAAAAGCA
>NZ_JBYSWV010000067.1:0-17539 GCF_058781555.1 Brevibacillus sp. FW306-2-1A-C05A | reverse complement strand
CGCCCGTACAGGTCGCGGTAGGTGGTGACGATGTAGCCGTTCGGGGACAACGTTTGCTCGGTCAGGCGCGGCAAATAACTGGTGCCGTCTGAATACGCATTGGCCCGATGGGAGCGGGTCGTTCCCAGGGCGTTCGTGGTCTGGTAGACGAAGCCGTCCCAATCGTAGGCATACGTGGTGCTCTGCGCCTGGTTCCCGTATGGGATCGTGCGGCTGATCTGCATGCCGTCCGGGGTAAACTCGTTTTCTACCAGCGGGCGTTTGCCTCCGCTCGTCCCTCGCTGCTCCTGATAGGCGATGTCTCCGTATGGCGTGTAGTAGGTGATGACCCGAGACGAATCGGGCAAAATTCTCTCGACGATCCCAGGCCCCTCCGCGCTCGTGCCGGATGCGTCGCCGTCCCGATACACGTACGTGGTGGTGCGGGTCGCGCCCTGGTGGCGGAAGCTCTCGGTGAGGACTCTTCCCAGCGTGTCATATTCGTAGGTGACTTTGCTGCCGTTTGGGTACGTCTGGCTTTTTACCTGACTTTGGTTGTCGATCTCGAGCGAGAAGTTCAGGACGTCCGTTTTCCCGCTCTCCAGCTCGATGCCAGCCAACGATATTTGTGTCGGCTGGACGCCGTATGAATCGTATGCGGAAAACGTCTGTGTCCTCGTCTTTCCGCCAAAGTTTTCCGTGATCGAATAAAGCTGCGCATTCGTGTATTCATAGGTTCGCTCGGTAATCTGGCTTTTGTAGCCCGACAAGTTCACCGGGAACGAGTGAATTTCCGTTTCTTTTCGCAGCAAATACTGGTCGTTGTACTCGTAGGAAAGGTTCGAATAGTACGGCTCGCCGGACGCGGAGGTCGCCTGCGTTCGCATGGCCTTTAACTGGGAAAACGCACGGAAGCCTTTTTTGCTCTCCAGATCGTACGTCCAGGTCGTCAAGATGCCGTCTGGCGTTAATTGCTTGACCAGGTGGCCGTAGTCGTCGTATTCGAAGTACGTCTCTTGCGCGTAGTTGTTGATTTTCGCGGCATACGAGGCGCGTTTGGACAAGGTTGGATCTTTCAAATATTGGTGAAAAATAGTCGTATCTGCCACGCCAGAAGCTGGCTCCAGAAAGACGTACTGATAAGTCGGCTTGGTGTGGCTGCCGGAATAGGCGTACGTGGTGTACGTCGTCGGGTTATACGACACCTGGTACTTGGCTCCGGAAATCGAGGCTCCACCTTTGCTGATTCCGGTCGTTTTCACGCTTCTCAAGAGCGGATTTCCATCTGCGTTGATGCGGAACAGGAGCGAACGGGTGTAGCGGGAAGGCTCCGTTTCCGTGACCTGGATCGTATCGCCGTGCCTGTCGGCCATGTTTTTGAGCCGAGGCAACTGGTCCTTGGGCACTTTCCACAGCTCGTAAAAACGGTCGTTGTCCGCATAGCTTTTTTCCAGCTTGTACGTGTTCGTGCCCTTTGGTGTTTTTAAGGCGTAGCTGTACGTCACTTTGTTGACAGGATGGTAGGCGACGTAGCTCAGCGCGTATCTGTCCTGGAAAATTCGCACCAGCCCGTCCTTGAAAGAGGTTTGCTCCAGTTGATACGGGCGGTAGTCGTACTGGATGGACAGCCCTTGCAATGGATAGGTGGCTTCTTGCATGAGCAGGTAGTCGATTTGCTTCCGATTCTTTTTATCTGAATCCCAGAACTTGGGTGACTCCTGGAGTGTCTGGTCGGTTACCAGCTTATCCAGCGTGTATTTTTTGTTCAGATTGAAATACGCGATTCCTTTGGTTTTCGGATTATGGTACGTATAGCGCGCGACCGTGTACGCTTGCGTTCCGCTTCCTGGTACCGGGAGCACTTCCACACGGCTCAACTGCGTGTAAATACTCAGAGCTGATTTTTTTTCGAAATGGTAGCGGATATGCTTGAGCACGGTCGTCTCTGACTTGTCCTTGTAGACGTACAGGTCTTGAGTGAGATCGTTGGTCTGTCTGCTTTTCAGGACGATGTAGCGCCCGACGCTGTCCTCGATGGTCATCAGCTCGCCGTCGCTGTTCAGCGTATACTTGATTGTATCGCCGTAAATATTTGTTTTCACAACAGTTCCGCGGTAAATATCGAACTCGTACTTCACGTTGCGATAATACAAGGTGTAATTGTAGCCCATTCGCTCAATGGACAGCTTGACATCGTTGTAAGGATACTTGAGGACCTGGGTGTGGAGAAATTCAAAAGAAGTCCCGTCTTCCAACGTAATATAATACAAATTGCTTGCCGGATAGTCCTCAATGCGGGTCGAATAGATTTCTTGTCCGGGATTGCGATTATCGTCGCTGACGGACACCCTGTGCCCTCTGGTGACAATCTCCATCCGGGGCACATTGAAATCCCATCCGGTAGCAAACTTCTCGATAGAGGGGTTTGCATCGTTTTTGGACTCTACTTCATCCCAGGTAGGCACGCTGATTTTGCTGCTCAAAGAGTGGTATCTACGCTGCAACACGACATCAAGGCCGTGCTTGCCTTCCAGGTAGACATCCTGCTCGACGAGGTTGGCGGCCCGGTACAATTCGTCTACAGAACTTTCTGTCTTGGAGCGGGCGAAGCGAAACTCCTGTTCTTTTTCTGTGAATTGCACCGCTGGAGGCGTCGTCGTCGACTGGGCTTCCATGCTTTCTTCCAGTTGGCTGAGCTCCTGCATTTTCGCCTGGACGAGCGGAGTCAGTCTGTTTAAAAGCTGTAGCTTGTCCGGTCCGAAAGCACGGAAGCGGGCAAACAGCTCCTCTTCGGAGAATGCTTTTGCTTCCTCTTGTTCTTGCAGAGAAAGGAGTTGCAGAAGATCGGAGTAGAAATAGGCTGCGAATTTCAGCAGGTCTTTGTCATACGTCCGGTGGATTTCGATGGCGGTCTGGACGTCGAGCTGTGTCCAGGTGAGCGCGGCGATATTCGCTTCGGTCAACTTGGCCGGATCGCTTGTTGCGGCTTGTTCCTCTACAGGAGCAAGCTGCTTGTTTTCGATGGACTGCTTGAGTTCCTCTGCGGCTGCTTCCGGAGTCGAGATGGCAACGGGTGTGTCCTGCGATTGCGGCAGCTCGAAAGGTTCGTTTGCCAGTACGGCTCCGGGGGGCAGGAGTGTGACGCATAGGGCAAGGCAGAGCAGGTAGATGAGTGATTTTATGGAAAGGTGTTTCATAGTGCCTCCATAATGGTTAGTTGTCCCCCCTTGGTGAGAAGGGGGGATTGGTGGTTAGGGGAGTGTGATTTTTACTGGTCTGCTGCTGTTCGAAGTTGTACCGTTTCCTACTTGACCATAGTTACCACGTCCCCAAGCATAAATCGTTCCGTCTTTCTTTCGGGCTAAAACATGATACGCATACGATCCGCTAGAAATTTCTTCGATGTCAGTTAAATCTGTTACCTGCACTGGCTGAAGTCGATTTGTACTCGTTCCGTCTCCTAATTGGCCATAACCATTGTATCCCCAAGCGTAAACTTTTCCGTCTACATCCAGGGCATAACCACTTTCATATCCTGTTGCCACAGAGACAATATTAGCAAGAGTCCCTATTTTCGTTGGAGATGACGTATTATTAGTATTGTTATTTCCTAATTGACCAGAGTCATTATATCCCCACGCCCATACAGTTCCGTCTTTTTTGACAGCCAGATTAAAACCAGACCCGGCAGCTATCTCTTTTACATCAGCTATACCTCCTACTTGGAAAGGCTTACTGTATGAGCTGTTTAAAAAATTTCCCCACAACCAAACCGTTCCATCTTTCTTTAGGGCTAATCCATGATTAGTTCCGGCCGCTATCTCGATCACGTCGGTGAGACCAACTGCTTGAACAGGAGTATAACTAGCACTTGTTTTGCCGTCCCCTAACTGACCATAGCTATTATTTCCCCAGCTCCAAACCGTCCCATCAGCTTTTAAAGCCAAGCTAAAGTCACTTCCTGCGGCGATGCGCGTAACGTTTGTCAGTCCTTTTACTTGAACAGGGACATTTTGCTGAATCGTAGTACCATCTCCTAATTGACCGTAAGAATTATCCCCCCAGGACCAGACCGTTCCATCTCCTTTTAAAACAAGAGAGTGTCTAGATCCTGCAGCGCTACTCACTGCATTTTCTGCTGCAGATACAGGGTTTTGTGACAGGGTAAGGATTGTCACCAGTGTCAGGAAAATATTCGTTACTGTTTTTACGATCGTGTTTCTTTTCTTCATTTTGTTTCCCTCCATGTTATTGTCCATTCGTTTTAACAGGAACTGGCCTATTTATCGTTGTACCATCTCCTAATTGGCCTTTCTCGTTTTGGCCCCATGCCCACACCGTTCCGTCTTCTGTGACCAGCAAGGTGTGGCTTCCGCCCGCGGACAGGCGTTTGGCTTGCGTAGCTACTTCCTTGACTTGCACCGGAACGGTGATCGTCTGGTCGTAATAGCGAACCGTGATCGTGGCAGTCCCTGGCGTTCCTCCTGCTGTAATCACCCCGGTGGTATTGACTGCGGCTATCTCGGGATGGCTGCTTTCATATGTGGCCTGTGTGGTGACATCCTGGGTGCTGCCGTTTGCGTAGGTTGCGGTCACTTTCAACGGCTTGCTTTGCGACGGAGGCAACAGGACAGTGCTTGGTGCTGCGGTCAACTGCTTGGCGGAGATCACCAGCATGCTTTTCACTGGTGTACTCCGGTTCTGCATTGTCCCGTCTCCCAGTTGCCCTTTCTCGTTTTGGCCCCATGCCCACATCGTTCCGTCTTGTTTGACCAGCAATGTGTGGCTTCCACCCGCGGACAAGCGTTTGGCTTGCGTAGCTACTTCCTTGACTTGTACAGGAACGGTTATCGTCTGATCGTAATAACGAACCGTGATCGTAGCGGTCCCTGGCGTTCCTCCTGCTGTAATCACCCCGGTGGCATTGACTGCGGCGATCTCGGGATGACTGCTTTCATATGTGGCCTGCGTAGTCACATCCTGGGTGCTGCCGTTTGCGTAGGTTGCGGTCACTTTTAACGGCTTGCTTTGCGACGGAGGCAACAGGACGGTGCTTGGTGCTGCGGTCAACTGCTTGGCTGAGATCACTAGCATGCTTTTCACTGGTGTACTCCGGTTTTGCGTTGTTCCGTCTCCCAGTTGGCCTTTCTCGTTTTGGCCCCATGCCCACACCGTTCCGTCTTCTTTGACCAGCAATGTGTGGCTTCCACCCGCGGACAAGCGTTTGGCTTGCGTAGCTACTTCCTTGACTTGTACAGGAACGGTTATCGTCTGATCGTAATAACGAACCGTGATCGTAGCGGTCCCTGGCGTTCCTCCTGCTGTAATCACCCCGGTGGCATTGACTGCGGCAACCTCGGGATGACTGCTTTCATATGTCGCCTGCGTAGTCACATCCTGAGTGCTGCCGTTTGCGTAGGTTGCGGTCACTTTCAACGGTTTGCTCTGCGACGGAGGCAACAGAACAGTGCTTGGTGCTGCTGCTAGCTGCTTGGCCGAGATCACCAGCATGCTTTTCACTGGTGTACTCCGGTTTTGCGTCGTTCCGTCTCCCAGTTGCCCTTTCTCGTTTTGCCCCCACGCCCACACCGTTCCATCTTCTTTGACCAGCAATGTGTGGCTTCCACCTGCTGACAGGCGCTTAGCTTGGGTTGAGACTTCCTCAACCTGAATCGGAACGGTTATCGTCTGATCGTAATAGCGAATCGTGATCGTAGCAGTCCCGGCCTTTGATCCCGATGTCACTACTCCTGTAGCATCTACAGCGGCTATCTCGGGATGACTGCTTTCATATGTGGCCTGTGTGGTGACATCCTGGGTACTGCCGTTTGCGTAGGTTGCCGTCACTTTTAACGGTTTGCTCTGCGACGGAGGCAACAGAACAGTGCTTGGTGCTGCTGCTAGCTGCTTGGCCGAGATCACCAGCATGCTTTTCACTGGTGTACTCCGGTTTTGCGTCGTTCCGTCTCCCAGTTGCCCTTTCTCGTTTTGCCCCCACGCCCACACCGTTCCATCTTCTTTGACCAGCAATGTGTGGCTTCCACCTGCTGACAGGCGTTTAGCTCGGGTTGAGACTTCCTCAACCTGAATCGGAACGGTTATCGTCTGATCGTAATAGCGAATCGTGATCGTAGCAGTCCCGGCCTTTGTTCCCGATGTCACTACTCCTGTAGCATCTACAGCGGCAATCTCGGGATGACTGCTTTCATATGTGGCCTGCGTAGTCACATCCTGGGTGCTGCCGTTTGCGTAGGTTGCGGTCACTTTCAAGGGCTTGCTCTGCGACGGAGGCAACAGGACAGTGCTTGGTGCTGCGGCTAGCTGCTTGGCCGAGATCACCAGCATGCTTTCGACTGGCGTACTCCGGTTTTGCGTTGTCCCGTCTCCCAGTTGGCCCTTCTCATTTTGGCCCCATGCCCACAAGGTTCCGTCTTCTCTGACCATGAGCGTGTGACCCCCACCCGCTGATAGGGTACGCAACTTGCTGCCCGCTTCTATTTCCTTCCTTACTTTCACCACCACACTTCGCTGCTTCCCAGGAAACTCCACCGCAAGCGTAGCGCTACCCGCTTTGCCTGCCGAGAGCAGTCCGCTCGCGCTAACGGTGGCAACCGACGGGTCGTCTACGGCATACTGCGCTTTGTCGGTGATGTCTGTCTCGGTTCCGTCTGCGTACACGGCCTTGACGACGAGCTGTTTTGACTCTTTTTCCAGCAGCGCAATGTCTTCTGGTACGAGCTTGATATCCACCAGAGCGTTTTCGACTGCGACAGCGACCGGAACGCTGGTGCTCACTCCCCCGTGCGAAATCTGGATGCTTGTGTTACCTGGCTTGACGGCTGTGACGAGTCCGTCTGCCTGGACGGTTGCGACGGTCGGATCTTGGGAGACGTACGCCGCTTGTTTGCTTACATCGGCGGTTTTGCCGTCTTTGTAAGTGGCTGTCACTTGCAAGCTTTCCGTTTTTCCTGCCAAAAGATTCAGGCTGGCAGGGGTTGCGGTCAGGCTCTGCACCGGTTCCTGGGCCTCGGTGATTTGCACAGGCACCGCGACTGTCTTGCCTTCAAACGTGATCGTGACCGTTGTTGACCCGACTGCTACGCCCGTAATTACCCCGCTGGCCGCAACTGTTGCAATCGCAGGCTGGGCGCTTTGATACACGGCTTTATTGGTAATATTCGTCACGCTGCTGTCGCTGTAGGTCGCTTTTACATCCAGTTGCTGGGTGGCCCCTTTTTTGATGCTGACCGCTTGCGGGTGGACTCCCACAGACACGAGGGTGACCAAACTGCCCGAGACCGTGACCGAAACCGTAGTGCTCTTTCCGCCGTACCTGACCGTTATTTGCGTCGTGCCTTCCGCCCGCGCTGTCACGATTCCGCCGCTCTCGACGGAGGCAACCGCAGGGCTATTGCTCGTGTACTCTGCTTGCTGCGTCACGTTCTCCGCGACGCCATTGGAATAGGTGGCGGCGATGTTCAGTTGCCCCTTGTTTCCTGCCGTAAGCGACAGTTGCGCAGGGGTTGCTTTCAGCTCCTGAAGATACGCGCCTTGTACAACGACTTGAGCCGAGGCGCTTTTCCCGTCGTAGGAAGCGGTGATGGTTGCCGTGCCGGGCGCGATTCCCGTGATGACACCTTGACTGCTCACTTGTGCCACAGACGGGTTCGACGTCTGGAAGCTGGCTACGCTGTTTACGTCTTTGCTGCTTCCGTCCGTGAAAAAAGCGGTCGCGTAGACGCGCTGGATTTGTCCTGCCGTCAGCGTGGTTTGCTGCGGGCTGAGGCTGATGGACGACAAGCGGACAGCAGGCGCTTGCACGGTGATCGTGAGTGTTTTCGTTTGGCCGCCGTAGTACAACTGTGCCTTTGTCGTGCCGCCATTGACCGCGTAAACAAGGCCATTGCTGATGTAGGCCACAGAAGGATTCTCCACGACGTACACGACTTGGGCCGTTACATCCACCTGGCTGCCGTTTTCCAACGTCGCCATCACCTTGATCGACTTGGAGCCGCCGGATGACAAGTCCACTTTGTCCAGATCAAGCTTCAAGGCGGTCGCCCGAGGTGGCGGCGCAACGGTTTGCTTCACGCTTTGCAATATGTTTCCATTGTCGTCGTGGGTAAAGCTGACGCTGACCGCGCCGTTTTCCTTGATCGCGGTGATGCGGTTGTTTTGATCGTAGACGTATTCGTACAACGTCCCCCCGGCCAACGGGGCAAAGACGGTAAACCAGATGTTGGCGGGCGCACTGTCTGTATTCGTCAGCCTGATCGTGTAGGTGCCCGTCGCCAGCTCGTAGATCACTTCAGCCGCGCTTGGCTTTTCCTTGGGAGTCACGACGTTTCCGTTGGCGAGCAAGGTCACTGTCGGGTACTTGCCCGTCGGATTTTTCAACTCGGTCACCATGCGATACTTTCCGGGAACGACTGCATTCATGGAAAACTCGACAGATTGCCCCGCCGGAATCGTGATCTCCTTGGCCTGGTTGAGCGCGATGGTTTCACCGCTTGCTTTGGCCAGAAGCGTGGCGTACAGGGAACTGTTGGAAACTATTTGCAGATAATACGTTTTCCCCGCGACAAAAGCCGCACTGACACTTCCGTTCTCTCCTGCAGCGATTTGGTCTTGCGGCTGCAAGGTTGCGCTGCGGAAGACGGAGATTTTGGCATTGGCTAAAGAGCCGGAGTCGTTATTGAGCGTGAACTGGTAAGTCCCGCTCGTCTTCGCCACGATCTTGAAATACTTCGCCTGATTGGCAGGGAAGTGCATGCGAATCGGGCTGTTCTCCTGCACCAGCGTGAAATTTCCTTCCGCCGGCTTCGTCTCCACCGTGATCGAGCTGCTGTAGCTGCTGACGCCGGACGGGCTAATGGCCCAAAGCGTAATCGTGTACACTCTGCTTGGTTGAAGCCCGGTAAACGTGTAGCTGGTGCCGCTCTCCACCGTTCTGCTCAAATTGTTATCCAGTCTGATCCCATAGTTTTGTGCCCCTGCGACCGGATTCCAATAAACTTTGATGGAGGTCGCGTCAGCTTCTACGTTCACAATGGTCGGAGCGCCCGGTTTCTTTTCTACCGTAAGCACACCGTAATATAAAGCTACACTTCCGCTGCTGCTTTTCACTTCGATGTTTTTATACGTGTCTTGCCCCAGTTCCGCTCCTGTCCATCTGAACAGCCAATGTCCGGATGTGCTCGTCGTCGTCATTTTTTTAGCGGCGTTCATCGGATTGACTTTTCCAGAGAGAACCTCTCCTGGCTGCATCCGCGTATAGGTCCCTTCCAGCGTAAACGTCTCGCTCACGTCGATCGTTTGCTTGACGGCAGGCGTAAAAACGACCAGGTTCGGGAGGACATCTACCATGCGGGCAGATTTGACCTCCGACTCCGTCCACGCCCCGCGGTTATCCTGTGCCTGTGCTGTCCAATAAACCGTTTTAAACAGCATGTCCTGGGTGATCGGAAAACGATAGCGCTCCACGATGCGGCGGACTTGGTCCTTCTCCGGAACGACTTCCATTTTTTCGCCCAGCTCATTCCCGCCCGGCGTAAATCCGACGCGAATTTTTTTCGCGACAATCACGTCGGTCACATCGTTTTCCTTGATGGTGTAGTTGATGTGTCCCGTCAGCCCGCCATCAATCGTGACCAGATTCGTCTCCTCCAGCATCGGCGGCTGATTTGTGGTCATCACGCTGAAATTCACTTTCGTCGTGGAACCTTCCACGAACGATGGCACGTCGCCCATGATCGTGCGCAGTTGCGCTTCCACCGTGGCATTTTTCACAATCGAAGAAGTGTCAAATTCATACGACCGCGCTTGCGCAGACAATTTTTCCTTGATCGAGCGCGTAACCATGCCGGATTGCCGGATGTAAATGGTCAGCTCCTGTCCGGTAATCTTGTCGTAGTACCGATTATAGGGAGTCGCATTTATATACTCCCAGGTAAACATCACTTTTTGTCCCTTGCTGAATTCCGCGTTATTTCGCGGAGTTTTCCAGGTGGCATCAATATAGATCGGGTCCTTTTCCTTCGCTTGCGCTCGCATGTCCAGGCGGAAGTCGAGCTTCTCCACCTGCGATTTTTGCGCTTTCTGGTCGACGGCCCAAACCTTTAGGGCGTACAAATCGTCCGGGTTCAAATGTTGCACGGGCACGTGATACAAAAACGAGTGCGCCTGCTCGGAAGCCGTGAACAACGCGATCTGGCGCGCTTCCTGGTCGTCAATTTGGTACCAGACGCTGACCTGGTCCCTTATATTCGAGTCCAGCACCTGGCCGGACAAAATAATGACATCCTCCCCGCTTACCTCACTGATAACTTTTCCGGCTACCGGGGTGGTCAAATACACCTGGGGAGCCGCGTTATCCTGAATCTCGGTGGACAGGTAGCGAATTTCCGGCGTCCACTTGAGCAGGTCGCCCGCTTCGGTTTCTTTGGCGTTCACTTGAAAAGAAAGCTTGTCTCCTGCCTCAACTTCCAGTTCCTCCGCAAACTCCACGCCGATCTCATCGTTTTGCTCGATGGACTGCCAGCCAGAAGCTGGCCAGATTTGCCCGTCGTTTTTCAGGATGCGGACGTTGACGCCGTCTCCCTCGGTTAGTTCGATCATCGAAGCCCAGCCGCTGACGAGAATTTTCCCGGAACGCGGCGCCTCCCAGCGAATGACCGGCTCCGAACCGCCTACTTTCAGCCATGTATTTCCGATTGCTGTATCGCCTTGTTCGCTTTTCCATTCCTCCGTCTCGGCATTCCAGACTAGCTCGGTGTAGTGCTCTCCGTTTGCCTCCAGGTACGACCAGTTGTTTTTCCCTTGCTGATTGGAAAATTGCAGCCAATACGTGTACGCATCGGGAATGGATTCGACAATGGTAATCGCCTTCTCCATGCTCGTTTGCTTGCCGTCTTTTTCCGTGACCAGCACGGTCAGCTTGTGCTCGCCTGTTGGCTGCTGATCGGCTTGCAGCAAATAAGCAAAGCCTGGCTTCTGCGCCTTGCTCTCCGGATGCGTGCGCAGCACGTCTGGTCTGTCCAGCCCGTAGGTGGCTTCGCCAAGGAGCTGCCCATCCAGCAACACTTCCACTTTTTCCAGTTCGCCCGCTGGCACGAACCAGCCGGTGACGTTATACTGCCCGCTCACCACTTCCTGGTCCGCCGGGGTGTCGATAGCTCCGCCTGTGCTTGCGCCCTCGCCCTTCACCTGGACAGGAATCGTCAGCACGATGCCTGCAAAAGAAACAGTCATCGTCGTGTTGCCTGAAGCAAGAGCGGTAACGAGGCCCGACGAATCGACTTTGGCGATCAGCGCATCCTGGATCGCATACACGGCTTCGGCAGTTACGTCCTTCGTGCTGCCGTCGCGGTGCGTTGCCGTCAGTTGCAGGGCGACGGTCTTGTCCTTTTCCAGCTCGATGCTGGTCAGGTTGGCGGTCAGCGCGGCAACGGGGCCAATCGTCACTTCCCTGTCCAAAACAACGCTCTCCACGCCCTCTTTATTGGTCGCACGCACGGTTATTTTGTGCGCCCCTTCGGAAAATTGGAGCGTGTCCAACTGATAGCGAAATCCTGCGTTAGCCTGACGGTAGTGCGGATACAGCGCGGCAATGTCGGGGCGCGGCTCTCCGTATTCGGCCGTGCCCTGGAATTGCCCGTCTACGAGGACGTCCACTTTGGCGATTCCCGCCGGGTCCAGTATCCAGCCTTGCAGCGTGGTCGTGCCGCCAATGACAGCGCGCTCGAACGGAAGCTCCAACTGGCCTTTTGCCTGCTGAGACTCCGCTTCCGTCTCGGTTACGACGACAGGAATCGTGACCGTTTGCCCGCCGTAGCTGGCGACGACTTTGGCCATGCCGACTTTGAGTCCTGTCACGACACCCAGCGGACTGACGTGAATGACGTCGGTATGCTCGTGCGCATACACCGCTTCACCTGAGACCTCCCTGGCGCTTTGATCCTCCAGAATGGCCGTGATCGACAAGCTTTTGCTCGCAGCTTTCGGCAAGACGAGAGGCTGCTCCCCGTACTGCAAACGCAGCGCTGGCGCTGTCTGCCCGATCACGAAGCGTTTCTCCGGCAAAGGATGCTGCTTTCCTTCCTGATCGACGGCGATCACCGCAACCGTATGCTCGCCCGCTTGCAGCCCGGACAGATCAAGCGCATAGCTGAACCCCGCATGGCTGTTTTCATAATCCGGGTGCAGCAAGGCGATGTCTGGTCGAGCGATCCCGGGTGTTGCTATTCCGATGACGGTCCCATCGAGCAAAACATCGTAGCGGGTGACGGGCGCAGACGTTAAAAACCAGCCGGCTACCGTAGTGGAGCCTTGAACGATCGCGCCGTTTACGGGCGTCTCGATCTCTCCTGTAGCTTGCAACGGCTCTGATTCCGTGACCGTAACGGGAATCTGGACGCTCAGTTCTCCGTAGCGGATCGTCACGCTCGTCGTTCCCTGGGCGACAGCCGTTACCAGGCCCTCTGGGCTGACCTTCGCCACTGATGCACTGTCCACCGTGTACAAAGCCAGCTTCGTGACATCGTGCTTGCTCTGATCGGCTAGGACGGCCATGACCGCAAGCTGACGGGTTTTTCCCTGCGGAAGCCGCAGTTCCGTATCGTTCACACTGAGCGCTGTCGCAGGCAGCAACTGGACGACTTGAACACTTCTCGTGCCAATCATCGTCTGCTTGCCGTCCTTGCCTGTTCCTCTGACTGCAATCGTATGTGTTCCTTCCAGCAATCGTCCGGTATCGAGGCTGTATTGGAAGCCGATGTCTCGATCGGAGACGGAGACATCCGAAATCTCGACCTCTGGACGAGCGATGCCGTACGTGGCTTCCCCTGCCACTACTCCATCCACCAGCACCTCGACGTTCGCCACTCCGCCAGAGGCAAAAAACCAGCCGGTCACCGGGTAGACGCCGCTGATCGTGGCGTTGTCTTGTGGGTTGTCTATCCCGCCTTGCGCCAATTGTGCTGCGGCTTTTACCTGGACGGGGAGCGCCAGCGTATGCGTTTGATAGTGAACGGTAATCGTTGTTTGCCCTGGTTCCAGCCCCGTCACAAGCCCGGTAGGCGATACGCTCGCCAAGGCGGGATTTTCGACGGTATAGCTCGCTTCTTTCGTGACGTCCTTCACCCGCTGGTCTTGAAGCATCGCGGAAATGCCCAACTGCTGCGTCTTGCCTTGGGTGACCTCGATTTTGCTCGTGCTCGCCACAATGCTTGCCGCCGCTTCTTCCCGCTCGACCAGCACAGTTCGCTCAGCCAGTACGCGCTCGGTTCCGTCGTTGCTGACTGCTATTACTTTCAGCACGTGTGGTCCTTCCTGAATTTTTGTCGTATCGAAAGCGTATTGAAACCCTGCTTGCGGATTTTCATACTCGGGATACGCAGCTTCAATGTCAGGCCGAGCCAGTCCGGTTCGGGCGTCCCCCAACCGCTCGCCGTCCAGCTCTATCGCGATTTTGGGCACCCCTGCCGGATCGAGGTACCAGCCTTCCACAAGCGTCATGCCTGCTACTGTCGCCTGGTCTGCCGGCTTCTCCACTTCCCAGCGCGCTATCAGCGCTGCTTCTGTTTTGACGTGGACGGGGATGGACAGCGTCTTGTCCTCGTAGGAAACGGTCACAGTCGCGGTTCCCGCCCCGATCGCTTGCACCAGGCCCGTATCGCTGACCGCGGCAACCCCTTCATCCGAAGAGGCGTATGTCGCGAGTGCCGTTACATCTTTTACCGTCTGATCTTGCAAAACGGTGGAAATCAGCAACTGATGCGTTTTCCGGGGAGCAAGCTCCAGCCGCTTGACATCTGCCTGCAAGCCTTCGGCCGCGGGACTGTCGCCAATGTAGAACGTCGTGCCTTCGAGCAGCGTTTGCTCTCCCAGCGTATTGTCGATGGCGACCGCAAGCGTATGCGCCCCGGGCGTCATTTCACGGGTATCCAATGAAAAATGAAAGCCGGCATGCGCATTTTGGTAAGCCGGATATTTTGCCTCCAAATCTGGTCGCGGATCGCCGTACTGCGCTTCGCCGACCGGGACTCCATCCACCAAAATGCGGATTTGCGCAACGCCTGCAGGGTCAAGATACCAGCCTTTGCCCTCGTACAGCCAGCTGACCAGTTCGCCGTTTTCCGGACGATCCAGCCCGCCAAGTGGCGTTAATGGAACAGCCTCGCGCACCGTGACGGAAATCTCGAGCGTCTTGCCTGCAAATTGTGCGATCACTTTTGTTTCGCCTGTTCCGATCCCGCTGACCAGACCAGAGCGGTTGACCTTGGCGATCTGTTCATCCTCGCTCGTATAGCTGGCTTGCTCGGTCACGTCCTGAACCGTGCCGTCTGTTCGCTTCGCCGTCACTTTCAACTGGCGGCTTTCTCCTTGTGTCAACGGAAGCTCGCTGACAGAAGATTGCAGCGCTTCGATCTCGGAATCCGCTTCTTCCTCTTGTCCCAAAGCCGCCTCCAGGTTGAGCAGCCCTTTTCCGTAAAAACGGGACTCTCCGAGCGGGGTAGCGCTCTCTGTCAATAGCTCGCGCACTTCGCGACTCGTAGTCTTTCCCTTCTCAGACCAGATCACAGCCGCTGCCCCGGCCACGTGTGGCGCAGCCAAAGAGGTACCCGAGCGCGTCTGATATTCCCCGCCAAGCGACGTGCTCATGATGTCGACGCCAGGCGCCATCAGGTCGAGTCCTTTTCCGACGCTGGAAAAATCGGCGCGCTGGTTTTCCCGGTCGATCGCGCCAACCGACAACACCTCTGCATACTGGGCAGGGAACAGCTCCGTTTCTTCGCCGATGCCCCGGTTCCCGGCCGCCGCAATGACTAACAGCCCGTGGTCATTGGCCCTTTTGATCTGGTCGCGCAACGCCCGGCTGTCGATATAGCCGCCCGCGCTGATCGAGATGATGTTCAGCTTGTTTTGAATCGCCCACTCAATCCCTTGAATCATGCCCGAGTACGTGCCATGCCCTTTTTTGTCCAACACCTTGATCGCATAAATGTCCGCCTCTGGCGCGACGCCGACAATGCCAAAATCGTTGTCCTTGCCAGCGATTACGCCTGCCACTGCCGTTCCGTGTCCATGGTGGTCGCTGTACCCGGGTTCGTCCTCGATGTAGGAAACGCCGCCCTTGACTTCCAGGTCAGGATGGCTGGAAATCCCGGTATCCAAAATCCCGATCTTGATGTTCTTCCCCATGTACTGCTTGTTGCGGGCTGCATTCGCTCCGATGTGCGCGATGCCCCATGGCACCTGCTGCGTTTGTGCGAGGTCTGTTGCCGCCAGCTCGGTTTCACTGTCCTCCTCGATGTAGGCGACGTTCTGGTCTTGCGCCATCGCCTGCCTCTCGCTTTCCGTCAGTTTGGCTACTATCACCTTTGAACTGAGCTGTTGCACGGACGAGCGCTGAATCGCCCTCACCGTGGCCTTCTCGCTGTTTTTAAAGCCGATCAAGTAGGTCTTGCTGTTTGCGCTCGCCCCTGCATGCTCGGGAACCAGTTGCAGAAGCAGGAGCGAAACGAACAAGAATGCTTGCCACACGCTGATAAAACGGATGAATCTCTGGTTCATTCCGGTAACTCCTTATCTTTCTTAGTTTTCATTTGCCTGCTCGTATGCTTCGCAAGTCAGCCAGCCTGTCCCGTTCGGAAGCCCCCCTCTCTTCCTGCCACAGTTTCAACAATGCAACAAAAATAGTAAAATATTCCTAAAAACACACAGATTGAATTATAATGAATTACTAAAATTGGTTCAATATCATTTTATTAGCTTTTTTCCCTCTTTTTTCAAAAAAAGCGCTCAACTCCAACAAAAAAAACGCCCCTGGCCCCAGGAACGTCTTTTCCACTCGCTTTTCTTTTCCCTACACGCGCATAAGTCCCGCAATCGTCACGTGCGCCGCGCCCGCCACGCGAAGATCAAGTCCATATTTGTGTGTAAATTCGCCCTTGGTTAGAATGAGCCCCCTTCCGTCCCCCGGAGGGGGGAGACGCAGGGGGCACGCCCCCTGCACCCCGTCACTCGCCGTGTGGCAGCCCCAGCAACGGATTGCTGGGCCTATCAAAAGTGTGTTGAAAAGAGCCTGTCAAGGCTACATGGAACGCTTCGCGGCCTTGACAGGCTACGACAGGCGTCGGTCAACCGATGCGCGTCACTTTGGCACTCATGTTAGCGGCCTGTGATTCACGCCACTCCAGATACTCGGCCATATCCAGATACCTTCTCCCGCTTGCCCACTTCTCATCGATTTCCATGAGCAAAGCACCGATCAGCCGCAGAGCCGATTCACGGTTCGGAAAAATCCGAATCACCCGTTCACGGCGGCGGATTTCCTCGTTCAGACGCTCCAGGCCGTTTGTCGTGCGAAGCCGTTTCCGATATGGTTGGGGCAGCAGCAATACAGCCGTAGCATCTTCGAAGCCCGCCTCCAGAACGGCCATCGCTTTTGGTGCTTTCGTTTCGTACATTTCAATCGTCTGGTTTAGGAGCAACCGTGCTGTATCCATATCCGGGGCATCCAACATGGCCCGAACCCGACTATACACCTCGTCTTGCAGTGCTTTCGGCGTGGCGTCCAGAATATTGCGCAGGAAGTGCGTTTGGCACCGCTGCCAGGTGACTCCTTGGAATTGCTTGCGAATGGCTCGAACCAATCCACCATGGTCATCGGACACCACGAGATCAACGCCTCGCAGCCCACGGCTTTTCAGCCAGCCAAAAAACTCACTCCAACTGGCTTCTGACTCACTGTCACCAAGCATCACACCCAATACCTCCCGGTAGCCATCGGTGTTGACACCCATGCCAATGAGAGCACCTCGTGACCGCACCCGACCGTCTTCGCGCACCTTGAGTACCAAGGCATCAACGATGACAAAGGGAAACGAAGTGTCATGAAGCGGACGGTTGTTCCATGCCGTTACGACAGGATCGAGCTGTTTGCACAGTTCTGACACCGTGGATTTCGAAAACTCCGTGCCACACAACTCCTCGGTGATCTGGGCCACCTTACGGGTCGACACTCCGTTGACCACCATCTCCATCAAGGCGAGCACCAAAGCCTGTTCGCTGCGTTGGTAACGGGCAAACAACTCTGTCGAGAACTTCCCACCGCGAATCCGGGGGACTCGAAGCGTAATCGTTCCTACGCGAGTCGTCAACTGGTGGGGATATGAGCCGTTCCGATAACCTTGGCGATTTTCCGTCCGTTCGTAGGGTTCCGCCCTCAGTTGTTCTGTAGCCTGGGCTTCCAGCACTTGGTTCAATACGGATTCCAGCAGTTTGGCCACTCCCGCATCCTGAGAATTCCCTAAAAAAAGCTGATGCAAAAGCTTGGAATCTACGCTAATCTGGTATTGAGCCATAACAAAAACTCCTCTCTTAAGAATGGTGTCTGCAAACTTCATTCTAACCGAGGGTTTTTGAAATGGCTCTCTTATTTTTAAGAGACTCCATTTTTACACAATTATACGGACTCAACTCACGCGAACAACCGGGTCCTGCCCAGTCGTGTCTACCGTCACGTACAACGTTCCCGGACGGTCGATGGCGTGGCCTT
>NZ_JBYSWV010000066.1:0-18594 GCF_058781555.1 Brevibacillus sp. FW306-2-1A-C05A | reverse complement strand
CTTTGAATCATGCTCGTTGCTCCATTCGTTTTTCCTAAATCATACCACATTTTCTTTAGTTTTCAGACACGTCCTAAAATGAATTACTACTCTTGTCGGCATTTTTAACCTAACTAATTGTGCATAGGTCACTTAAAGAGTACACACCAGGAAATATTTGGTCAGATTACCTATCAAAAAAAGATATGCATTACCATCCGGCTGGCTTATTTTTGCCCATATAAATTTCAGCAATATCATGATGTTCAGACATATCAGGGGTAATATGGTAATGAACCCACAGGTAATAGCCATCCGGTTTTTTTAATAACTTAGCATCCAAACGGAAAATTTCTTTATTTTTATCGAATATTGCAAAGACCCTTTCTCCGCCACCAGGGCCTTTTATCGAGATATCCTCAGCTTTTTCTAACAAATCATCTAGCTTTCTTTTGACTACCGGCCAAACATCATCTGCTACCTTTTTTCCAAGTTTTTTGACGGCATATCCTGCGGCTGACACAATAATTCTAGCAACAATTGGTGCAACTCTTTTTTCTTTATTACTCTTTAATTCAACTTTATTCTTGGAGTCCACAACAGGACTTGATTGTGTTTTAAATTCTTTGGCAGAAGCCACTTCAGAAATCCCTACACAACCAGTAAATACAGCTATAGCTAATAGTAGCGCTGTTATCTTTTTGAACATATGAAACGTGCATCCTCCATTCTATTCTTACATCTCCTGATATTTATATTGCGACTTATCCTTAGCACGAGGTAACAAGACCTCATTTACCCAACTGGCAAACAGATTGTTAATCTCTTCTACATCCAGTTCATCTTTTTCATAATGAAAGATAACTATATCTTCTGATGTATCTGATGAACCTAGATCATGAAAGTTATCAGAAAATAATACATCCCATCCCTGACTATTTTTCTTTTTCCAAACGCTTCCTTCGATATCGTACCCATCCTCACAGTATGTAAGATGGAAGTGACGATCTGTTAAATACTCTTGTTCAACTTTCTCCCAGTCCAACACGCAACCCACACTCCTAATTGTAAATATACCGACATAATTATATGTTAATAAATTCACAATGTCGTTGTTTGTAAAAATTTGTCAAACAATCATAAAAAAGTTAATATTTTTTGGTTTAATCTAAAAATCAGTGCTTGACAGTCAGTCCAGCAGACGATGGCGGCATCGATGGACAGAGCACCAGAGCCGCCTCAAGCTAAAACTTCACTTCCTCCACCGAAACCACTGGAAAGGAATGCCCAGGCAGCATCGGCAGGAACGGCCTCTCGTCCACGTAAGCGACAACGATGTGGGACGGTCCCACCATCTTTTTCGGAGCGAGCTGCAGCTCTTCTCCCCGCTCGGTCACAACTGTAATTTGCAGTTGACCGCCCCCTTGGCGGACAGCTCCTGGCGTCGCGCTCACGGTGACGAAGCTGTCTCCGTTGTACTGCAGCCGCAACGTCAGATCCTGCCGCCAAGCGCGGAAATCCACGTAATGACGCACAAATGGAATCGGGTCGGTGGTCACGCTTTTCGCTCCTGGCACGTATGAATGGAGCTGGCGCTGATACCCGCCATTTTCGCTCATCCTGCGGTCAAAGCGCTGTAGCGCCTCGTCTTCCAGCAAATCGATGACGCCCTCTGTCTTCAAGACAGGATCAATTGCAAAGGTGGCATGATGATTGGCCAGCTCCAGCAGCATTTTTATTTCCGTTTTTTTCTGCATCGCCATATCAGCATCGACGACAAACGTACCGATCAGCAAAAAAAGCAACAGCGCCGATATAGATAAAATGTTAATCCCCGTATGAATATCCTCCTAATGCAGTCCTCTCGTCTATCGAGAGTGCACATGTTTACAGATCGTAGTCCATGACGTTAATCGTCCCCTGGCGAGTGACCTGCAACGTTTCAGCAGGTGCGAGAATCCATGAAGTAAAACCGGGATAGGGAATGGTCAAAACAAGGGAAAACTCGTCTGCATGACTCCATAAAACAGGATCGGCCGAATGCGTGCGCGTCACACTTACAGAGATCTCCCGCTCGGACAAGGAAAACCGCTTTTCCGCCAGTTCCTTTGCGATAAAAGCCCGCACTTCCTCCTGCAGCAAGCTTTCATTGGTCCCTCCGCGGTTGCTGATGTATTTTGTAGCAGCAGCGCTGACCTCCATCAGCTCATTTTCCGCCTGCACGACCGTGTGTACCTGCAATAGCCCCAGACTCACCATCAACAACAGCATGACATTGAGAATAACGGCAACAAGCTGTCCCATCAGGCTGTACCGAATCTCGTCACCTGGACGAGCAGATCACCGAAAAACTGCTTGCAAGCCGACAGGAGGTTGTCGGGACCTGTAAAAAGCACCCCCACCGTAAGAGGCAGTACGAGAACAAGCAAAACCAACATGCTAATCATTTTATTCATGGACTACCACCCTGGGTCAAAATATTCGGAGGGGCGGCTCCCTGTAAAAGAAAAGGCAGTATCGCCCTCCACAAATGCATTCAGCCATTTTGCCACGTTGGACGGCGTAACCGTAACGGTAAGCGTGACGGACTCTTTTTGCTCTTTACGTGCCCGCTCTCCCATCGTTCGCGGCCAGCTACCCGCAAATACATCTGCTGTTACGTCCCAGCCAAGCTCGGCCATTTTTTTGGTATAGTATTCTGCCAAAGCCGGGTCCAAATAGCCGATATCCTGCATGTCATCGAGAATATCCGCATAGATGCCACGAGCAATGGCTCTCTCCATGGCGTACAGATGGTAGGCTCCTACTCCGGAAATTACGAACAGCAGCACCATCAGGCAAACGAGAAATACTTTTGCTTTGACCATCGCTTACGAGACGACTGTTTTCTTTTTTAATGAAAGATAACCGTCGCAGCTCGATACACCCTTTCCTGTTGAGTCTCACGAAGCTGTTCTTCTGGCTGCAAGTTCCATAGGAACGCGCACAAGCTCCCTGCCATTACGACGATAATGAGAAAAACATGATGGTGCAGCATCAGTTTGACGTATAGGCTGTGCCGTTCTGCATTTTGAAGTTGATGTTTTCATTTCTTGTGTCGTAATTCAGTGATGTGATGGAACGGTTAATGCTTTCGGCAGAATCGTTTGCAGCGGGCGATAGTTCATTGCCGTAAGAGCTGACACCGATCCCCAGGACCATGACGCACGCAAGGAAAATAAAAAACATTTTCGACATTGTGGCACTCTCCTTTTAGTAGTTAACTAGAAAAGCCATGCTACGGTATCGCTTTATCAATCCAATCAACTGCTCGATCTCGCAGTCCGCCATCCTGAACAACTGATGCGTTGATGTGCGAGAGGCTTGACACGATGATTCCCAAAGTGAATACGATGCACATGATAATGGACAACAGTTTGGTCAAGCGCTTAGCCTCCCTTTAGGTTAAATACTTGGCCAAAATTTCTGTCAGCAGCTTGTACCAGGGAAACATAGCAACCAACAACCCCATGTAAAAAGCCGGGTAAACGATGACACTGTAGCCGATACCTAGCGATTTTATTTTTTTGCGATGGCGAAACATCCTGCGCTGATCGACGGCCCATTCCATGCGCTGCATCGTTACACTGACTTGTCCCGCGCTTAGCTGCTCAATAGTGCGCATGCTGGAAACGAGAATAACGCCATCATCGACCCCCAGCTTGCGTTTGAAGCTTTCCAACGCTTCATCCGGATCTTTGTTCCACTCTGACAAAGTTGGGATATACTCTTTCAGCTTTCTCGTAGGTCTTGCCGCTTTTACCATGGCATTGTAGACAGGCACCTGATTTTCCAGCAAGGTTACATAACGGTTGATGAAGCGGGCTATGTCTGTGCTCAGCATATCCTCGCGATTGCCCGCCCACATCTTCAGAGCCAGGTACGGAAGGAAGTACCCCCCTCCCGAAGCAAGACACATCGACAAAAGCGGAAATGATTCAACACGGCACAAAATTGCCCAGAGAAGAACGAGAATGCAAACGGCACTTCCACACAGCAGTTGCAGAAACAGCCACTCGGCTTTTCCCCAACCAAATGGCCTCCCTGCCCGGGAAAGCAACTGTTCCCATTGTTCATCTTCGGCAGATTTGACCGTCCGCTCCCACTTTTTCCACCACTTCGCAGAGATGAACAGCGCAGGCCTTTGGCTTTGCACCAAATACTTTCCGACGAAGAAGACAGCGAGAAACATAAATAAAGAACCCAAACCCAACCACGTGTACATGACGAGCAACTGCATTACCGATACCTCCTCCCCCAAATGAACGCAAGCAGGATGGAGAATGACCAGACGGTTACCGCCAGCGCTAAAATAGCCTGTCCGTCAGGGGTGTAAAAATAAAGCCGATACGAATCTTTCAACAATCCCTGGTTGTAAGGAATCAAGCATATGCAGATGGCAATGACGATTAAAAGGCTGATCCAGATCGAGTATATTTCGCTGTCCCGCTCATGTTTTTCGTCCTGCTGCACAAACATTTCATTCGTCAATCGGTTCAGAGGTACCTGAATGTCTTCGGTCTCTCCCTCCAACCCACTGGCGATGTACATGGCAAAATCAAATGCCCATGGATGATCCAGCCTTTGCGCAAAGCGTTCTACCGCTACTGTAGGATTCCCGCCATCGGCAAGGGTGTTGTTCAGCAGGAGCAAATCTGGCAGAAGCTCCTTCGGACATTCTTCAATCATTTCCCGAAAAGTCAGCACAATATTTTTCCGGCTGTTATAATAGCGGGCAAAAAGCTCCACAAAGCGGCAAAATGAACTGATTTTTTTGTTGATCCGAACCGTATAACGGGCGTACAGCAAAAGAGTAGGCAGTAAAAGAAACAAGAGAAACAAAGACAGAGAGACAATCAGGTTGCCCAGCAAGACTCCCGAAGCAAATCCCGCGACACCACCAATCAAGGAAAGCAGCAGATGAGCCTCGGGTGTACCTCCCCCTATCTGACACCACCGATCGTATCGCTCATACAGCATCCGCCTGGTGGCATGCTGCAAAAATTTTTCTCTCCATGCTTCTACCGTGCGGGGAAAGAAAACTCGGGGAGCAGTCCAGTTATGGTACAAGTACACTCCGGTGAACATAAAACCGATAAACAGACAGACGACCATCGGAATGAGTAGCGAATAAATCATAGCTGCCTGCCCAGATCAGTAAGACGTAGTTCTTTCAATACATCAATGTTCGCTCTCCCGACGTAGCACATATACTCCACCAGATGAGGACTTAGCTGCTTTCCTGTCCATTCATATGCACCCGTTTGCACATTGCGACTGACTAGCGGGATCGATTCGACGCGATTGAAAGTGTCGTTCCATTCCGTAACATGAATGGCATCGACAAAACGGTGACCGTTATTTCGATAGGTAAGCGAGTTTACAAAATTGACTGCCCTGCTGATCCTTTCTTGCGTCAACTCGACACTTCGTCCCCCATACTGATAAACGAGGTCTGTCAGGTCATGTAAAGCTTTATGGGGAAAACGTTCATGCATTGCCGCAATCGTAGCATCCGTCCCTCTGATTCCCGCATTGACAAAATGGTACGCTTCGATCGGCTCGCGGATTTCACCGATCAAAATCGTATTGGCTGTTGAACGGTACATATCTTTGAAGCAGTTGCTCAGCTCAATGCCGATTTCTTCCACATTTTGCAGTTCAATGACTTCGCCCGGCCATACATCGGCGAATCGCATCTCATGCTCGCTTTCGAAAATGGTAATGTACTCTGTCAGCGGGTCCTTGAGCTTCAACATGCACATCATCAAGGTTGTTTTCCCGGCAGCCATCGGTCCAATGACAAGAACGTTGCCCCGTCCGTGCACTTGCTGTTCGAGCAGCCATTGCACAGGCTCGTCAAAAGTCGGCCGAGGCTGTGTCCGAAGCTGGTCAAGCGAGAAATCCGGAGTCGTGAACCGCCTGACAAGAATCGTGGGCACTCTTGAATATGGAAAAGTAAACATGGTTAACCGAGCTTTAAGAGCATGGAGATACCCGCTCAGACGAGGTTTTTTCTCGTTAAAAGACAGACCGGCAGCATTCGTCAGCTTTTGTTGAAGTATCTCGACTTCCTTCCAGGTAGGAGTGTAAGAGAGAAACTTTTTCACTCCTTGTTCCAGGTACGCTACTCGTCGATCAGCGCCTATCCGCACTTCTTCTACCCACGGAGACAAATGCAGAACGGCGTCAAGTATTCCCCAGCCATAGGTCGAAAACACAAGGCCTTCGTAGCCGTTGACATGCGGCAAAATTTCCTCTGATATCGGACGCTTGAGCACTTCTTCAAAGTAATGCTGCAAGCGCAAAATAATATGGTTGTGGCTGTCGCGGTCTCCTTGCTCGGCCAAAGAGAGAATTTGCTGCATCTCCAGCTTTTCTTCGCGCGTTTTGCCAAAGTGATTCAAGTAATCTCGAGCCGCCTGCTTTATTTCCTCAATGTCGTGCAAATTGGCTGTGCCCCTGTTCAGCTCTGCTATTCTCATCAACTGTACACCACGCTTTTTTCAGCAAGGTCTGCTTTGGCAATTTCCTTGAGACTGCTGATGTACGATTTGGGCGGGAAAAACTCTTCGATCAACACACTGCTGCTTCGCTGGGATTGCATCAGCCTGCTTGGCGATATGCGAGGAACCACACCGTAGAGCGGGATATCTTCTCCAATCCGATAAGGCTGGCCTGGCTCCTGATGGCTTAGCAAAACCTCGCACTGTACACCTTTTTCTCGCCAATGCTTAAGCCACTCTTTCGCGCTTTCGATGCCAAAGGGATCAGCGCGAACAAACAACAGATTGCGATCAGCCGTGAAAAGCAAACGCTGCATGGTCTCTGACTCCGGGAAGCAGTACCCCCAGTCGACATACACATGGTCGAATTGCAGGCGAAAAGCCGCAAGCATATTGCTTAGCTCCGCACTCCGCCATTTGCTGGCTGCGTGCGCGTAATACAGATTGGGCATATGAGCGCTCTGTTTGCAGACGCTGCGCCAGTTTCGCCTAAGTGCTGTCTGGTAATCCAATAAATTTGGACGAAACAGAGATAACTGATGCTGCTGAAGCTTGAAAAAGCGGGTTAAATCGGGTTTTGCAACGTTCATGTCAAGAACGGCAATACTTTTGGTCGGGTACTGTCTGGCGAGCAAAATCGGGTAATTGATGCAAAACGTAGTAATTCCCGATGCGCCATAACTCATGAGGGCGTAGACCTGGCCGCCGCTTTCGCTGCTTTGGTGTTCCTTCCTTTCATGGACAAAGCCCAGGATCAGGCTGATTTTGCTGCGAATCTCTTCCTGTGAAAGCTGGGCAGACAGTACGTACACCATTTCAAGCTCCAGTTTCTCTGTGACTTGGGCAATGATTTGCTCATCCCGATACAATGGAACGATAATCAGCGGAGAGTGAGCAGGCAGTACGCTTCGAACGGAGGGAAGCCATTCCCACGCAGGTGCTGCATACATCTCGGAAAAAACGACGGTCGCGTCCGGCTGGTACAGGTGAGCCAACCGGGGGAACTCCTCAGATGATTCAGCCACCAACACCTCGCTCGCAGTCGGCATATACGTCTTGGCTAACGACTTCATCGGATAACAAACTAAAATTTTCATGACGCTTGCTCCTTTGAAACCATGATATGGCCTACCTGCAGCATGCCGTATGACATTGCTTCGTTAAGGATCACGTACTCTCGATCCGTTAGATTGAATCCTAGAAAAGCAGGTAGTGCGGTGGGCTGCACCCGATAATCGTGATATTTTTTCTCGCTATTCGACTGAGGCTTTTCGCGAGAGCCGTTGAAGACCGCATCCATCTGATCTGGAGAAGGCAACAGGCTTGGTTTCAGAGTGTAGATCTCGGTGCCATTGCTGTCTCTTACGCTGGCCAGTTGGCTCTCAAACAGAAACTCCGCCGTGTCATTCGTCTTTTTGAATTGCACAGGCTCAGGGTAATCCTGCAATTCGGCCAGGCTCTTGTACTTGACCCAGATTTTCACGTGGTCGCCCTTGCGCAGCTCTGTCAAAGGCTGAATCGAGAGCAATGGAAACTCATACCGCGCCTCACCTTTTTCCGGCAGAAGCTGTGAATCTGTCAGCTTGGTTGTTAACAGTTGCTCACCTTGATAAATGGTTTGCGTACTCCTTTTGCCAATCACAGCAGTTATATCTCGTGCCGCTTCTGGGAGGATTTCATCAATTTCTTCCTGTACTAGTACCACATCGTCTTCTGTAATCGGCTCAAAAGGAGAAATTTCCTTTCCGGCAGCCACTTTTACGACTGGGGCAAACAGTTTTTCCGTTGCCAGCGCATCAATATACTGGGTGGCTGCATAGAAGGAGGAGCCTGCCAGGAGAAACGAGATCAGGCAGATAACGAGCATCGTTTGCTTTTTCATAACACCCTTCCTTTGTGAGCGTAAATCAGCGATTGAAACTCACTTTCTTGTTCTGGAAAAAGCTCCAGCAAAAAGTTGGCCTTTACGTGTGCCATCGCGGCTTTCTCTTCATCAACGAGTGGAATCTGGTAATCAATTTGCGGAAAGGTCTGGCCCCAGAGTGAGAGCGTCCCTTTTACTTTTTTCATGACAGTTGAACGCGCAAAATGTGCATTCCATTTGTTTGCGATAAATCTCAATTTGCTTTTCTCTGTCACCCACCAGCTCGGGGCTGTCTCTACCAGGAACAAGCGAGTAAGACGTGCGATATCTGTATCAAAAACAACCCACACTTCATCAGCTATTTCGAAAATTTGCCTTGCCTCGCTTTGATTCCAGTGAGAAGAGATATCTATGAAAACAATCGGACTGTCTTTGCTTACTCGAAGTATCCAGTTGGCTATATCCATGCGGGAAGATTCTTGCTGACCATGAAAAGGGGTGTCGATCTGGATGCGAAGTTGGTTATTTTGCATGAGGAGCAATGATGTCGGAGAAAAATTCTTGAGTGATCGAACTCTGCGTTCGTAATCAAGAGCGAAGTAGAAGTAAGAAGTTTGATTTGGCATCTCGCAGAGCGTCACGGGTATTCCTTGTCCCGCCCAGGCGTACGCAATATTGCCGGCCACAAAACTGGCGCCTGCCTGCGGGTACAAGCTGGTTACAGCGATGCATTTGCGCATGATCGCCTCTTGCTGTTCCACCGTATGAGGGGAAGCCAGCTTTTCCTTGAGCAGTCTCCATTGCCGTTCTTCTTCGGAAGTATGCGTAAACTCCTGCTGTTCCAAATCACGGAATTTGGAGACGAAACGGCTCATTTGGTGAAACATGACTACCCCACCTGGGAATCATTCGATTTATTTTTTCCCATGAGGTATTTCTCGAATTTCTCAACCATTTCCCTGACAGTGAGTGACTTGCGGTGGTAGTAGTAAATTTTCCGCAGACGCTCCCGCTCTTGTGGGGTCATTTCCGGCTTGACTTTGGTTGCCAGGTCAATGAGCAGCGCTAGCTCTACATTGTTCGGTCTCCCTCTGCGCGGTGGGTTGGCGAACAACTCCTGCTGCTTTTTATCAAAGGCGTTTGGGTATTCAAGCAGCCACATATCAACCAATGTTTCAATATCTGTCTGACTGCGAACCCCCAGCTTCATCAAGTATTTAAAGTAGTGAGGCAGTGAACGTTCTTTCAGCAAGCCGCTCTTCCACCTGGCGACAAATCCATCTGGCATGGTTAAAAGTTTGGTTACGTCTCGGATGAGTGCTGTCCGATTTTGCGATTGGTACTGCACCACTGCGTCTTTCACCAGCGTGAACAGAATGTCGTGATAGTTCGCATCGCTATAACCGTTTCCATACTCGACGATATACCATTCCTCTACTGCCTTATCAAAGTCTCTGCGGCAGTTGGACAGTTGGAGCTGATTCAGATGTTCATAAAACTCTTCCAGATCATACTGAACCATGAACTCCTCCTGGTAGTCGCCGAAAACGTAAGCGATAAATGCCTCTTTCAGTTCTTCCAATGACACCAATTTCAGACCATTTGTCTCCTGATAGCAGCGGTTGACCAGTTCGATTGCGCTCTTTGCCAACACGTTAAAGCACCCCCTAATTTTTTACAACTTTATATAATAATAGACATTTTGTAACATCTTTCGTCACTCGTCAAATCTTTTTTGTCAATTTTTGTAACGGGTTTGTGAATTTTGGATCGCCCCGCACGCATCCGTGCAAGGGCGATTTTTTCGCACTACTCAGCCCACAGGTAAAGCTCCTCTCCTGTAGCGAAAAGCAGTGCAATTCTTCCTCCCCGCTCGATGACGGTTGGAGCATTCTCCATCACAATCAGCCCGTCATTGAGTACAACCCTGTCCCCAAATCGATGAAAGCTTTCGATTTGGAAACTTCCCAGCGGCAGCCTTTCCAATGAAAGGTGCCTGCCGGGCTTGTGCTTCTGATAGCGTACATGCCGCCCAAGAAGCTGCTCCACGGATGCAGAGCGCTGGTGGTGAGCCTCTACTGTTGCCATGCGCAACGCCTCCTTCTCTCACCTGTAGAGTACGGCCGTTTCATGTGCTTATAAGCCAATGAAACTATGTATACCGTAAAAAAAGACAGAGGGCGTTGGCAAATATTTTTACTCAGCTTCCCAATAAACCGGATCGCTCAGTTCCGGGTACATCTCCGTCACCATGTCGAAAGGAGAAAAGTACAGCGTATCGACAAGAATTTTCAGTTTGAATTTTTTCAGGAGCGAATAAGCCCGCTCCGTCTTGCTGAACAGTCTGGGCAGCTCGCGCATATCAGACAGCTTCAGCAAGTGCTGGCACATGTAATCGACGCACACTTTGGCGCGCTCCTCGCCCTTGACGCTCTGGAAATAGGCAGGAGGAAAATGGCGGCGAATGCCTGACAATACCTCCTGATAAACCCACAGCACCCGTTGCTTCTCCGGCAGGCGAGGCAGATGCGGGTAGGCATACTCCACAATGTAGTACACATCTTCCGCCTTTGCCTCGATCGGCGGCTCGATGTACTCGCGGATCAAATGCAGCTTCAATTGCTTTATATCCTCCAGACTCAACTCGCGTCTCGCCTGCTCAGGCGTCCACTTTTTGACGTTTTCTATCGCATAGCGGACGATTAACTGGACCTTCTGCTTGCGGTACTGCGCATCTTCAAATTCATACGGGGAAAAGCGTTTCTGCTCTCCGTTAAGAATGCGTTTGTACCGATCGACAATTTTGGACGGCACTGCCCCTCACTCCTATCCCTATTTTTGGAATATACTCCTAAATTACCACGAGTGATTGGGACAAAAATAACAGTGCTCGGCTTCGTTATCCAGCCCTTTAGTCATACACTCCCGATTGCGAGACACGAGCTATTTTTACATCCAGCTCTTCCCAAAACACAGGAATGCGCTGCTCTACCTCTACTTGCAAATGATAAATGCCTTGCCGATACAAATAGGCACGCTCCCCTTTTTGATGCACGGCGGAAACCCCGGCAGCCCTGCTCTCCAGTGAGGACTTGTTCAGCCGCCATAAAATAGCTGCTTCCTCACGAGCGCCCCTGATTACTTCAGCATCTGCCTGCTCGGCTTCCTGACTGGTTGCATAAAGTCTGCTCTGCGTCTCCCCATCAGTATCCGTGTACTCCCACAAACCTGCAGCCCGCGCTCCTTTGGTCACCAGATCGGCAGTATGCTGAACGTTCATTTCCAAAAAATCGGCCTGCTCCGAAAACAACAGCAAAGACAACAAGCTGCCCAAACAGAAGAGAAAAAAGAGCATCGTAATCATCGTGGCCCCGCTCTCTTCTTTTGCGCGTATCTCCGCAAGCTGCCACAGCCCGGTCATTTTTTGTCCTCCGCATTTTCGACCATCATGTAATAGCTTTCGGACAGCTCATAAACCGCGCCCGTGGCAAGCAAGCGAAAACTCACCTTCGCCTCAGCTTTAAAGTGGTTTCCTTTTTTCCAGCCGCCTCCGTCCAGCTCCAGCACAATATCGCGCTCGGCAACCTCCATGCCTTGGTCAAGCTCGGCCATGCCCCTCTCTCTCGCGTGGTATTTTGCCAGTCCAAAATTGGGCTGCACAGCAGCGATTCGGCCAGCCTCGTATGCCGCTGCCAAAGCCTTTTGGCGGTTGTACAAAATCGTGAACTGATCGAACGAAAACACGATCAGCAGCCAAACCAATGGAAAAATCAAGACAAACTCAATCAATTGACTGCCCTGCTCGTCCCGCAACCATCGCCTCAGCATTGTTTTCATCAGGCTGCCCCCACCTTATGCAGCATCTGGCGGAGCAAAAAAGCACCCAGCAAAAATACGGCGTAAGGAAAAGCGAACGCCGTTTTCTCTACGCCGGGAAGCCAAAGCTGCCGATGCGCCGTCCATCCCACTGCCATCACAAACAAATTTTTTCCCAATCGGGACCATCTGCGCGGATAAAGCAAGACAAATAAAATGCACAAAACTATCGAGTGAAGAAATAGCGGATACACCTCTGCCCAGCCGCTCCATGCCCCAATCGCCATGAGCAGCTTCAAGTCACCCATTCCCATGCCCTTGCTGGCTACAGGGATGGCCGCCAGCAGAAATGCCCCCATCACACCTGATAACGACGTCCACAACGATCCAGTGTGCCACTGATAGCAAAATCCAAGCACAATCGCGGAAAACGTGAGCGTATTAGGAATTTTGCGATGCCTCCAGTCAAACCATGCGGCGATTGTCAGCAGACCGCCTACAAGCACATTTGTCATTTGCTGATCTTTTCTTGCAGTTCCTTCAGCTTGGCGTCTTCAGCTTCCCCCAATGATGCCAGCGTCGGAATAATCAAGATAAGGATCACCGCCACAATGATGACCATTTCCACAATCGTTACGCCGTCTTCCTCGCTCCAAAAGCGTTGGAAATAGCTTGCGATAAATAACATCTCTTTCACTCCTTTATCAGATCGTACTTTCACTTTGCCAAAAGACAGCGCAGCCTTGCAAAAATATTTACAACCGCTCTCCGATGCCCATCAATGCCGGGCCCATCACGAGAAATAACAAAGGAACCCCCATAAACAAAATCACAAAAGGGAGCAGGCGAATGTTCAAACGGTTCATATGAGCTGCTGCTTCATCCTCTTGCTGCCTCACCTGTTCCTCGATTTGCACGGACAGCATTTGCGAAATGCTGACGCCCTTGGTGACTGCCTCATTCATCTCCAAAGCGATCGTGGTCAGCGTATCGACCTCCCAGCAGAATGCCAGTTCCTCCAATGCTTTTCTCCACGATCCATGCCGTTTTTCCGCGACCTCCAGTTTGGCAAGCTCTTGGCCCAGCCTGGCATTGAAGCGACGAGCCGTCTGCTTTACCGCCCCTTGCAGCGGCATACCTGCCTCGACCAACGATTGGACGATCCCAAAAAAGACGGGCACTTGTTCGCGTATTTCCGCTTTTGCCCGCTTATCCATCCAGTCGAGATAAAACGTCGGCAACAAATACAGCCCCAAGCTGAGCATCAACGGATACCCTGTTTTTATCCCGAGCATTTCCCCTTGGGCCAGCTTCAGCAAAAGAGCTAACAGAGAGGAGGCGACCAGACACATGCAAATCAGCCTCGCCAAAACCACTTCGACCAAACGAATCGGCAGGTGGAGCCGCGAGATGATTTCTTCCGTTTTGGAAGCATGGATGCCCGTCCATCTGCATAACCGCTGCAGAAGCGGCGGGTGTCTTTCCAGCAGACGAACCAGTGTCCAGCGAGCTTGTCGGCGCTCGAATGCTTGATCGAGCTCTGCCTGCTGCTCGATTTCAATTCGACTAAACAAGCTAGAGAAAAAAGAAGCTCCCTTGCCCAGACAAGCAGGGAGTCCATAAAGAAAGATGGCAAACCCAATCAGAGCGCAAATCACAAGCATACGCTCACCCTCCCCGGTGCACACTTTTGTGCGCCATGTAGCGAATCGCTTCTCCCCCTAGCAAAATACTCGCCAGGCACGCTAAAATGAGCAGTCGCCCCCCTACGGTTGCTGTCAGCGAATCAAAATGATGCGGATTGTTTGCATACAGCGCCAAAATGAAGATGAAGGGCATCACGCTCAAAAGATTCACTTGCGCGACAATTTGGGCCATAGCGGCTTTTTGCCTGCGCAGCGACTGTCTGCGGCGCAAAATGGAGGAAGCCGCCAAATCCAACGTTTTCGCCATGTCTCCACCCATTTCTCGCTGGATTTGCACAATCGTAGCCAAATATTTGACATCGGCTGATCCCGTTCGCTCGTAAAAGTCATTCATAACGTGCTCCAATGGCACCTGTGCCCGGAGCAGCTCGACAATTCGCCTATACTCTGCCGTTACAATCCCGTCTAAAAATGGGCTTGCCGCAACCTGCTCAAAAGCATGCAAATAAGAGGGCGACGTACGCAGCGAGCTTGCCATCAGGCGGATCGCTTTTATATTGCCAGCCTCAAATTTGTCTTTGCGTTTGGCTCCCCACACGCTGACCAAACGCTCTGTAAACAAGACGCCAGCAAGCAAGGCGGGAAGCGCCAGCCACCACGATTGCAGTAGTTGGCTGCTTATCCCAAACGACAGAACCCCCAAGAAAAAAGACAGCGTGACATACTGGTTGATTCCCCAGCCTGAGCGTGACTTCGCCAGCCTTTCCTCCAACCGATTCCAGACCGTTTTTCTGTCCCGCTGAAGCAATCCCACAATCTCGTGCTTGCCCGCTCGCTCACGGACATACATGTTTTGCGGAATGACGAGCAAAAATGTGGCAAAACCAATTCCTATGGCGACAGGCATGCTGATGTCAGCCAAAGTCCCTTCCCTCCTAGACTTGTATCGGCGTTGTAAAAAATACTTCCTCAATTGCTTCCCGCGACAATCCTTTTTCCTGCCAGCGCTTGATGATTCGTTCAGGCCTATAGCCTGTCCACTTGAAATGCCCTTTTACTTTTCCGTCCTGGATCCCCGTCGCTTCATACACAAAGATATCTTGCAAATACACCCGGTCCGGCACAACCTGCTTGACGTTGCACGCTCGTTTTATCCATTCCTCGTGCGATTGGCCTGTGCCGACAACTTCCGTGATGGCAACCACTTTGCGGCTGCCGTCCTCCTCAAACCGCTTTACCTGGACAATCAAATCCAACGCCGAGCCAATCATCAGATTGCGTTCCTCAGCACTGTACACTTCATCTGCCTTGCCAAACAAAATCGGCAACGTAGAGTCGACCAAGGCTCGCGGCGAGTTTGCATGCGCTGTACTCCAGCTACCGGGGTGGTCCGTATTCATCGCCCACAGCATATCGACAATTTCCCCGCCCCGTGTCTCGCCCACCATAATGACGTCAGGACGCTTGCGCAGCGATAAACGTACGCAATCCTTAATGGAGAAGCCGCCTTTTCCTTCGTAGTTGGCCGGCTTTGCCAAAAGCCTGCGGACAAAAGGATGCTGCAGCTTCAGCTCGAGCACGTCTTCAATCGTGATGATGCTCAAATGTTCAGGAACGTATTGGGAAATGAGGTTCAGCATATGGGTTTTGCCTGAGCCTGTTCCTCCGCTGACGATCCCGGACGCTCTGGATAAACCGACGGCTCTTTGCAAAAACAAGAGCATCGGTGCGCAAATCGACCCGTAACGCAAATAGTCGCTTTCACTCAGCAGCTCGCGGTGTTTGCGAATGGTGAGCGTGTGCCCGTCCGGCGAAATGGAACGATGCGTGGCTGCCACCCTTGAGCCGTCAGGAAGCTGTGTATGCAGCTCCGCCTTTGTCTCATTAAACTCCCGGCCCATCGTCGCAGCAATTTGTTCCAGCAACTGCAGCATTTCTTCTTCGTCGCGAAATACGACAGCCTCGTGCTTTTCCAGCCTTCCGGTACTTTTGCGTTCCACTACCAGATAATTATGGCGATGAAACAAAATTTCCGTAATATCCCGGTCCTCCAATAGCTCATCAAGCGCTCCCCAGCCAGTCAAGGAATGCAGCAGTCGTTTTACTTCCGCCTCCAAATGCATGGACGAAAGCGGCACCTGCGACTCCAACAGCATTCTGATGTCGGCTGTCAGCTCTTTCTTGAAGGCGGGAGAATGCTTATCCTCCCACAAACGCCTGCCGTACTTCTCCACAATTTGGGTACGAACAAACGTTTCTGCCTCGCTGCCAATCGACCGCTCCTGACTGGGGGCAGGCTCTTGCTTTTTTTCAAACAACGTAGCAGGCGGCCCGGACGTTTCCCGCCCGATCGTTCGCTGCTCCTGGCCTCTTGGCAACTGATTGGATATCCCCAGCAATTGTCGTTTGTCGAACATAGCGCCTCCCTAGCCCCACAACCAGCGCAAAAGGGATGGCTTCTCGCTCTGCTTCCCTTTTACAGCGGGCTTTTTTGTTTCTTCGTCAACCGGAAACAATGCCTTTCCTAACGTTTCAATGGCCTCCCTGGCGGCACTTCGCCCGGCTTGCATCATGACTGGAACCCCTGTGTTAATCGACTTTTTCACTTCTCCATCGTCAGGAATGGAAAAAATCCTCTTGCTTGGATGGAGCTGAAAATAAGCCCGGATTTCTTCCAGCGTAAACATTTCTTTTCGCTGCAAGCGGTTCATGCACACCTGGATTCGCTCTTCCGGATACTCTGCTTCTCTCAGCAGCTTCAGCAAGCGTTGAATGTTTTCGATCGAATCCACTACAGGAGTGCCTACCATCACAACATGCTCGGCAAAAAAGAGGGCTTGGATCGTCGCATCAGTCGTATCGGGCGCAGTATCAATCAAAATGACATCGTAGCTACTCTGTTTGAGCGTCTCCAGGATGAGATACAAATGATAATCGCGAATTTCAAAGCTTTGCCGAATATCTCTCGGGGAAGTAAGCACGCCCAAACCCGATTCCGTATGCTCAACGACGTACTTTTCGATCTGCTGTGGAGACAGCGGCAACACGGAAGCAAGCTCCTGCCATTCCTTTTGCCGGACAGCATACGGGTCTAGGCCGCGCTTTTGAGCAAATGCGTGGAGCTGGCTATCGAGATCTTGTACCCACGTAAACAAATTGGGCGTTCTGGGCAGATTCAATGTGGTGGCGAACGTCCCCAAGTCGAGATTGAAATCGACTGCCAGCACTTTCAAAGGGCGCCCTTCCTTTTTTTGCGTGGAAAAAAAGATCGCCAGTTCGCGCGAAATAAACGTTTTTCCGACGCCGCCTTTTGGGCCGTACACCGTAATGAGGTGCTTGATCCCTGCCTTGGTTTGACCGTTGAACGCCGGTGAAGGTTCTGCAAACTGGTCTTGCGGGTCAATCATGCCTCCTTGTTGCTCTTTGGGAAAATGTTGCGGAGGCTGTGCTGGAATCCTGGCGTCCAAGCCCGGGCTCTGAGCCATCATGGCTAGCGCTTCCACTTGTCCGGATTGTACCGGTTTGGCGATTACCCAAATACCCAGGTTTCGAAAAAACGGCTCCCACACCAGCTCATTGGCCGAGCATGCTGCTATAAAAGACAGATGAGGAAAAGCAAGGCGGAATTGCTGGCACAAAACGCCTCTTTCCGTTTCTTTTACACCTCCCAAAAGAACGAGATCCGGCCTGGATTGCTGCAGCTTTGCCCATGCTTCGTCTACGCTGGCAGCCTCCCCGCATATTTCGATCAACTGACTGCCCGCAAGCTGGTTGGCTAGCAGACGCGTTGCCTCTCGATCATCGTCTACAATGAGTAATCGCCTTTTCACCCTTGTTCCTCCTTTTCCAAGCCCCTTCGTTTTTTGGTTTTCATCAACTCAGCGGCGAAGCTGGCATCGCCTATTCCCGCCTTGTGGTCGTCCATTACCGCAGCCAGCCCCAATCTGATCTTGCCGTAATGAAGAGCATGCGTTAGCAAAACGGCCTCTTCTCTCGTCAAAGAAAGGGTAACAGCCTGCAATTTCGGTTGATCTCCTTCCATCTCCCGTTGAACGGCCAAAATAGGCATATTTTGCAGGAGTAAACCGGAGTGCGCCCCTGCCTCATCTTCAAACGAGGCGTAGACATGCACTCTTTCTCCTGCGGAAATGTGCGGTGAGACGCCTGCCACATTATCCACCGGAATGCTCATCCCGGTTCTTTTGTCTCCCAACGAGGCTTCGTTTCCCTTCTGATTGCCTAGCTCCAAATCACTTGGCAACAAAGGTCTTCCTCCCTTCACTTGACGCGAAAAGGGCAGCCCGATCAGGTCCTGTGCCTCTGTCCATGGAATCAGTCCTGGAATGGGATCAGAAGTTGTTTGAAAAAGACCTTCCAATGCCAAGGTCAGCGGCTCCATATCTTTTGCCTCCAACAATTGTCCGCTTTCTTTTTCCACCGTTGGCCGCAACTGAATATAAGTCACATCATGCGGTTTTAAAATGGTGTAGGCACCGATTCCGATACATGTCGCCAATAGTAACAGGGCCAATAACCGCAGCGGATGAACTGACATTCTCTCCCTCCTCTCAATTGCTACTAGCGTAAAGGAAGGGGTTGGGACAAAAAAAGAAACAACAAAAAAACCGTGCAGATATTTCTGCACGGTTCTTCACTAACTATATTCGTTCATTCCCTGAAAACTGGATCTGCATGTTTGCTAAGAGTGTGTGGATAAGTCCTCGACCGATTAGTATTCGTCAGC
>NZ_JBYSWV010000065.1:0-18748 GCF_058781555.1 Brevibacillus sp. FW306-2-1A-C05A | reverse complement strand
AGCTTTAAGATGTCAAAGTTAAAAAACAGAGAATGAGCGAGAAAACAGGAGAAAACATTACTTTATAGTGGGAGGATTACCAGATGAGCTTTGATCAATTTCCCAAAACAAACCGCCAAAAAATTAACCGTGCCAATGAAGTCACCGAGTTTGACCTGGAAGTGGATATGGAAGTGGATATAGAGGTCACCGAGGATTCAGACCTCGATGAAGATACTCTTGATGTTGATCAGGAGCCAGCAGAGGTATCTTTACCTGCCGATGAAGTGGATGACTCGGATGGACAATCCCTGCCGCTTTCTGCATCTGTACCGCTGTCTAAAAGGAAAACGAAGTCCAACTGGCCCCATTCCTCCGGCGAGCTTCGTTACGGCGAATTTGTGGGGCGTGGCACTGACTTGTATATATTGCAAACAGACAAGAGTGGAAAATTGAAGGAAAAGCGGTTTGCAAATTTGGTGTTTATCAAAGAAACCCAACAGAACATTGACGACGGGATGTACCAGATCGTATTACGATATTGGTTTATAGATCAGTGGCATGAGTTGACGATAAAGAGATCCCAGCTTCAAGTAAACGAATTAACGAAATTACTCGATTATGGTGTTGATGTACCTAACCATAAAGTCCGTCACATTGCAAAATTCTTGTCTTTACAAGAGGATGGGGCACCATTAAAAAAAGTTCATGAGAAGCTTGGGTGGGCGGATCATGATGGGGCTTTGGTTTATAAACATCAGCAGATGATCGGCTCCAATCTCCCGTATTCCTCTGAATATGCTGGAAAATTATCGATTCAAAACGGAACGTATGAGGGATGGAAGCAAGTCATTGAGCAAGAAGTACTGGGGCATATCCCCCTTGAATTTGCGTTGGTATGCGGCTTTGCTTCTCCGCTGATTTCTCTCATTGCCCGGTTCGTCGACATCGAGGTGCTTTTGTTTCATCTCTTTGGCGATACGTCAAGAGGGAAGACATCTGCAATGCGCGTCTTTGTCTCACCATTTGCTCTCCCTTCGAAACAGGAAGGAGGGATCATTTTTCAATGGCTTGGCACCAAAAACGGGATGATGGCCCAGATAGCGGACAAGCATGGTATTCCTATCGCATTTGATGAAGCGTCCATGAACCGAATGAAGGACTTCACGGACATTTTGTATCTTTTGGCCGAGGGACGCGAGAAAGCACGGATGACGAAAGAGATTGAGGAGCGTAAACGCGCATCTTGGAGTGGCATCGTGTTTTCGACTGCGGAACACTCGCTGAAATCAAAGTCAAACCAAAACAGTGGGTTGATCGTTCGGCTACAGGAAATCGGTAACGTGGAATGGACGACTTCTCCGGAAAATGCAGTCGAAATTAAAAACGGATTGCAACAAAACTACGGTCATGCCGGGCCCAAGTTTGTCGAATATCTTCTACGTGAAGGCAAGGACCACATCATTGAACGTTGGAAAAAATGGTCGAAGATTTGCTATGAAAAAATGGAGAGCAAAGATGGCTTGTCCGCGCGTATGGCAGACCGATTTGGGCTCATCCTGGCTACGGCTGAATTGATGAATGAATTGTTTGATTTTCAGGTAAACATCGACGGCATTCTTCAGTTTTTGCTGAAAATCGATCAAGAGAATATCGAAAGTCGAGATCTCGGTGAGCGGGCGTACCAGTACCTGAAGCAAAAGGTAGTTGAATTTCAGGCGCATTTTAACATGGAGGGGGCTCCAGCCATTCGAGATTGCATGGGGAGCATTACTCGCAAGCCTGGCAAAGGGGTCGAAGTCGTGATCATGAAAGAGCCATTTCGCAGGCTCGTGCATGAAGGTGGATTCGATGACAGCTCTGTAGTGCTTCAAAAAATGAAGGCCAAAGGTTATTTGGATCACGAAGAAAAAAAGCTGACAAGAAAACGGAAGGTTGATCCCGACAAACCACGCCTTGATGTTCATATTTTCTTGTTTGACGATTCTTTGCTGGAGATGCTGAAAAGGGCACCACTCCCTTCTCCATTCGTTACCAGCAAAACAAAGCCAGTCGGTATACGAAGTACGGATGATGCAGAGGATTACACAGAGGTAAATGTGACGGATCTGGATTAACTGCAGCCGTGTAGGGACGCGTCCCACTACCCTGACCCGTCCGGTGACGTGCAAATTAGATGTCTCCCAAGGGTTTTGTTTCCCTGACCCACTCGACCCACCTTGTTTGCGAGTGTCATTGAAAAAAAGATCCCAAAGCACGTTCTCGTTCGGTTTGGAAAGATCCCGTACCTGTACAGATCCCTCGAGATGAGCGAGACAGCCTTGGGCGGTTGGTTTCCAGCGGAAAAAAACAGATTGGAAAAGAGCATTTCACTTCAGGCAAATTCACAAAAAAATGTATGTTTATCAGAAAAAAATGATTGGGTCTCCTGGGTCGCGGGGTGTCTTTCCTTGACACGCAAGGCTTCGCCGCGACCCAGCGTGGGTCGATGCGGTGGGTCGCGTCCCACAAAAAAACGTCTTGAAATCTTTTACAGTTAGATATTATTCCTATGAAGAATATAAAGGGAGAGTGACATGATGTACCTGTTTACTGAAGTCGTCCAGAAATTTCTCCAGCACATGCAAGCGATTGAGCGGAGTCCTGAAACAATCAGTGGCTACTCCAAAGATTTAGAGATGTTTACTCGTTTTATGGAAAAAAGGTACAACGGGGCTTTTTACATCGAGGAGGTGAAGGTTAGTGACTTGGAGTCGTTCCTGGAGCAATTGCAAAGGCAAGGGCAAGCACCAGCTAGCCGTTCAAGAAGATTGTACACGCTTCGTTCATTCTTTGACTATGCCTACAAGAAGGAGTTTGTGAAGCGGAATATAGCGCTTTCTGTGGAACCGCCAAAGTTACAGCAAAAGGAGCGGACGCATCTGTCTGAATCCGAAGTCATGCAACTGGTCGATGCGATTGAACACCCGCTTATCAAACTTGTAGTCTTGACCTTGTACTACACAGGGCTGCGTATTTCTGAATGTCTGAATTTGACGTTAGACACAGTAGATTTAGACGAGAAGAGGATTCGTGTCATTGCGGGAAAAGGGAACAAGGATCGTACCGTTCCGATCTCGGACAAGCTACTTCCCTTATTGGTCGAATATGTTAAAAAGCAGCGGCCAAAGGTATCGTCCAATTACTTCTTTGCCACAGGCAAGACGGGAATGCTTTCTCCGGTATATGTGAACAGGGTGCTTGGCGAAACTGTTACCAAACTGAAGTGGAAAAAGAAAGTGACGGCACACATCCTGCGACATAGCTTTGCCAGCCAACTGGTGAAGAAGGAAGTGAACCTGGTCAAAATCCAGAAGCTGTTGGGGCATTCATCATTGAAAGTGACCAGTATTTATACGCACAGCAACATTGAGGAACTGTGCGAAGCAGTTAATGTATTGTAGGTAAGCCTGCTAGACGGGGCCCTCAGCCCCGTCCTTTTTTCCAGCATGTAATTTTCACTATATAATAAGGAAAGGATGCGTGTTGCATGTCATTACCAGAGGATAAAAAACCAGTTTACGACGAACGAGTGAACGCAATCTTGCGTGGATTGGCGGAAGGAAAGTCCAGGGATGAATTGGCCGCAGAGTTCGGGTACAAAAACTACAAGTCACTGGACATTTACATGAGGCGCAAAAACTTTATTTGGGATAGGGTCAAACAGACGTACGTCCCAGAGTTTAGTCGTGTGGATGTAAAGTCAATCCATTCAGCGATTGCTTCGTCACCGAAGGTAGCTAGTGTACTTTCCTTCTTTGAGAAGGAAGGTGCTGATCCAGTGGTAATCGCAAAGCAACTGGGCTTTTCTGACCATCGGGAAATGGCGGACTACATGAAGGGTAAAGGGTACGAGTGGTCGACGGATAAGAAAAATTATGTTCAAAAGATTGGGCTCATTGAAGAAACTGGTGTCATTAATCGCGGACAAACAATGGTCGTATCAGGGGAAGCTGGGACTGGAGTTGAACCACCGATGGGTGTATCTAGTTACGATCAGGATGCCGGGGAAGTGGATTTCACTCGTTTTCTTCCACTTCTTGAGTTGATGGAGAGAAACAAGGAAAAGCTGTTTCGATTAATCCTGCCCGGCCCTAATGGAGCAAAGCTACCAAGATACATGGTTCCTGGGATACTTACGTCAAAAACGATTCACGTACCAAATACGTTGGACAATCTGGTCAAGGAGTATGCGAAGGAGAAAAACATCAATCAACGCGACGTTTTTGAAGTGGCTTTGATTGACTTCTTTCGACGGTACGGGTACGAGCGGGAGATTGACACGCTACTAGGGGAAAGGTGAGGACTGTGGGAAGCGGCAGCGCTGTTCGAAGAGGTTCGAGGTTGCCGTTTTCTTTTTTTCTTCGAGCGTGAGGCGAAAAACAACGAGTGGGAGATGCTCTACAAAAAACGAGCAACATGGGACTTGTTGGCCAAGACAACGAGCAAACCCCTTGGGTTGCTTGGGGAGCGCCTCTCTTTTTGTGAAAATGGGGTGGAAAACTGTCTTTGGGAAATGGTTGATTCCACTTTCTCGTGGTTTCCTTTCTTTTGCAACTTGGTGACTCCATTTTCTATCGTTCTACAAATGGTTGTGCAACACGTTTTGCAAAATCCTTGAGCCGCTTGAGGTTTGTTTCTGAAAATTCCGCCAAATTTCCAGGTTGGGGTTGTGCTATTAACCTCAACTACATCAAAGTTGTATTTAGCAAAGAAGTAGATAAAGAGTCCGCTCAAAATCCAGATAACTATTTCTTGGATGGAGTTAAGTTGACAAGTGCAGACGAATTGTCGCTTCAAGCTGACAAGAAAACTCTGTACATCACCCTCAACAGTGCACTTACTCAAGGTGATAAAGCTTTCTTGGATGTAAAAGGTGCTATTTACAGCGCAGATAAACTGAAAACTGTCCCAGCTTTCCAACAAGAAGTTACTTTTGCTGATGTTACAGCACCAACTGTAGCAAGTGTTGAGGCTGATGGTAACAAAGTAGTAGTTGTTACTTTTGCTGAACCAGTTAAAATAACTGACGCATTTGTAAATGCTGTTAGCTCCAATTTCAAACTGGATGGTCAAGGTCTTAGCAACTTTGCTTTTGATAAAGCCGAAGTTTTGGATGCAACAGATAGCGGTTACGCGACAACTCTTCAATTGGCGTTTGCAGAACCTTTGGCTGCAGGATCTCATAAGCTGACAGTGCCTGCTGGAACAGCAGATGATTTGGTCGATGCTGCTGGGTTTAAAGTAGCTAAGTCCGAAGTGAGTTTCACTGTAGATGCTGTGACAGACGCTCCAAAAGTAAGTGCAGTAACTGGTGAAAACAATGGTACGGTATATGTAACATTTGACCGCGCAATGAGTAATTCTGCTGTTGTCGGTGCTAACTATGTAATTGGTACTGATGAAGCCGAAGCATCCTTTGTATCTGGAACTGGATACAAGAAAGTAAAACTTGTGTTTGACGCAGGTACAGTTGCGAAGGGCGCTAACGTACTTGTAGTTAAAGCGAAAGAAATTAAGGACACCTTTGGCAACGTAGTAGGTACAGAAGATTTGCGACTCACTTTCAACGCCACCGAGGATACTGTTAAGCCTACAGTGACAAATGTTACTCTGGTTGACAGTGCTACAGTTCGAGTGAAGTTTAGTGAAGTTGTAGATGCAGTTTTTGCTAAAAACAAAGCAAACTACACACTGAAAGATGCTTCCGGAAATACTATCACTGATTTCTCAGTTAACCAAGTTGGAACTGGTGCTAACAGCGACACGTATGAACTTAAGTTGGCTACTGGGCACGAATTGAACGGGTCTAAATATACGTTGAAGATTAAGAACGTCCAAGACTTGGCTGCATCTCCAAATGTGATGGATGAGCATACTGCAACCATTACTGGAACTGACACTGTCGCTCCAAATGCTAAAGAGGCAGTACAGGTATCCGATCAGAAGGTTGTTGTCTACTTCGATGAAACAATGCAATCCGAAAGCATTAGTAATAAAGCAAACTTTGCTTTCAAAGATGGCACTGGCAAATTCCGTGCATTGCCTGCAGGCGCAACAGTAACTCCAGGAGATGGAAACAAGAATGTATTGATTACATTCCCGACTTCCTACAAGGTTAACCCAACAACGGGAAATACTGAGTTTGACGTAACTGGCATTCGTGTTTCTAACGTAAAAGATGCTGCTGGTAACGTACTTGATGGTATTGCTAAAGAACTGACTATTGAAGCTAGCGCTTCTTCCAAACCAAAATTGGTTAATGATAGCTTTGTTCTTAAAGCAAGCGGTTCTAAAGTCGTTGCTGAGTTCGAATACAACGACACAGTTACTGAACTTGTAAAAGCAGACTTTAAGGTTGCTGGACAAGAAGCTGATACTGCTTATGTTGCTGGTAAAAAAGTAGTATTGACCTTCTCTAGTGACGATAAGGTATCGGCAATTAAAGCAGCTGGTCCTAATGCAGAACTCACTGTTGTCGGTACCCCTCAGTCAAAGAATGCTTATGGTGTACCAGTAACTGGATCTGACACGCAACCACTTGCAGATGACCAAGTTGCGCCTACTTTGGATGATGCAAATACTGCGGTAGTAGATCCTGAAGCCGATACTATTACACTTTCGTTCAGTGAAAACATTGATGACTCCATTACAGGACTGTACAAAGATGACTTTACTTTTGTCAACCAGTCAACCGGTAAAGTGCTGTCTGTAAAAGCTGTTGCTGTTGATGGCCGCAAGATCACCTTCCACTTTAATGCTGCTGCTAAGGAAGATTTGATTAAAGCAGGAAATAGCATTGTAGTAAAAGCAGTAACTTCTAAGATCGATATTAAGGATTTGGAAGATGCTGCAGGCGATCAAAACAAATATGTACCTACAACTCGTGATACCAATGGTTCTTATGTAGTTAAAGCTCCAGGTCAGGTAACTCCACCAGCAGGGGGCGGTACAGGAACTGACAATGGCGCAGGAACCGGAACTGACAATGGTGCAGGAACTGGAACTGACAATGGTGCAGGAACTGGGACTGACAATGGTGCAGGAACCGGAACTGAGGGTACAACTACTCCTTAACACAATCACGAAACGTTACTTCATAACTCTTAGGAGTGAAAGAAGTGGAGAAATGACCCCTAAGACAAATGCCTTTGGTTGATTCCTAGGTAGGTCTAGGGGTCTTTCTCTAACTATCTTGTTGAATTGATTGGTGTAACTCCAATCCATGAGAACAGCCTATATACTCATGTGCCTAATCCTCCTGCACGGAAAGCAATCCTATACCAACTGCTCCCGTGAAGTCAGGTGAAGTCGTACTTGCTGGAATGCAAGGCGGGGCTCTTTAAAAGTTGACTACGGTCAGGAGACGAATCCATGGTGACCCAATTCGAGATAGCTGTTGCCAGTAATTAAGCGCTAGGGGTTTGGCAACAGTCGATGTGCGCGAGATCGTACAGACGAAGCAGGAACAATTCAGGCTGTTAAACCTGCTTTTCTCGTATTGAATAGTGGGGACCTAAGGTCAGCAAAAGAAGGGATAGACAAGGTGGAACGTTTGAAGTCTTGCCGGAAGAGGTGGGTTAGCACCGGTGATGCCGGTAAGATGGCGGCGGGTTCGTAGTAGTGAGGATGGCTTGCCGTTTGAACCCGTAGTGGCAACACAGGCGGGGAGGGGAAAACTAGCCGGAGCGAAGGAACCCAGTCAGCGGATAAGAAGGATATGAGAACTTACAATGGGCGTTGTAGTTTCTCAAAGCTACAGCTGAATACCAACCAGGTAGGATTGCAGACGAATAGGGTGCTGCAGTCCTATTTGGTGTTTGATCCGATCTTAGTTTGCCGTTGATGGAACGCCGTGTGCGATGAAAATCGCCCGCACGGTGTAGGCTCGAATCGAAAGCCCTCTGAAATAGAAGGGTATAAGTCGAGAAAAGCAATCAAATACCAATCGTTCAAGATCAAATACCAGCTCAGCTTAGGTCAGTAGATGATGGAATATTCACGATAAACGCCAGTCGTGCATTTCGTGATGAAGACAATGATCAGCTTAGGTTGACAGTTGCTTCGGACGATTCATCGGTCGCAACAGTATACATCCAGGGAACAGATCTAGTCATAGCACCGGAAGATGTTGGGATCGTAAATATAACGGTGACGGCTGATGATCAAAAAGGCGGTACCGCTTTTCAGACGTTTATTCTTACAGTAACGAACTCAACACCTGCTAATGCAGCGATTACCAATCCGGGGCGTAATACACGGTTTTCAGAGTTTGAGGTTACGTTTGACGAGCCTTTGGATGCTGGGACTACAGCGATAAACAACATTGCAAACCTGGTCGAAAATTCACGTTTAAATGTTTATTCTCCCGACAACAATGTAAGAGCCACGTTTGATCTGAAATCTGTAAGATGGGATCTTTCCAATCGTAATCGACCAAAATTATATCTTGGGGTTAATAATAGTGCGTTTGCTGCAGGCTACTACAAATACAAGATGGAAATCACTTTTATTTCGAATCAAGTGAAGGATTTGTCTGGTGATGTGACCAGCAGTGCGACAGGTGTGATTCAATAATAAAACACTTCCGCTGCGTCCAAAGATGCTAGAAAAGGAGTCTGCCTCGAAAAGGACGCAGGCTCTTCCTTTTTGTCTGGACTAACTGCAAAACACTAAGAAAACTCGCTGCATAACTCTTCCTGAGGGATTGCCCCTCTGTGCTTTCTAATAAAATTATGTCAGATAAAACGGGTAAATACCCTGCATAATATAAAGAATGCAGTCAGAAGCCCTCTTCCCCGCCCACGTTTTCCTTTTCCCCTCACTTTTTTCCTCACGCCATCCCAGCCGTAATGACCGTAAAATCAAACATATATTATTCCCTTGATCTCGGAAAGAAAGGAGGTTCCAGCAGGAGTGTCGAACACGCATTCCAGTGGTATAATGGTAGTACAGACAACGGACGGAGAAGGGAGCGTGATGACGTGACCAAACTAATGGACTTGAAGATCGACTTTGCGTTCAAGCAAGTGTTCGGCAAAGCGGGAAACGAACCGATCCTCCTGGCCTTTCTGAATGCCGCGCTCCAATTGCCGAAGGAAAAGCGAATCACTTCGGTGGAAATTCTCAATCCTGAAATCAATCGGGAACACATCGAGGATAAGGCATCCGTGCTGGATATCCACGCCAAGACAGAGCAGGGGGAGCACGTCAACATCGAGATTCAGCTGGCGAACAAGTTCGACATAGAAAACTTGGCGATTGCCTAGCGTATGCGACGGCAGAGCCATAGTTGCACTTGTGTCTAACCAGAGTGCCAATGCAATCTGGTTAGACCATGGAGAAGCGTACCCTGTACTACTGGTCACGCATCTACTCGGCCCAAATGCAAAAAGGAATGCCGTACACGGAACTGGCGAAGACGATCACGATCAACATCCTCAATTTTCGCTTTCTGCGGGAAACTGAGCGGTTCCACACCACATTCCACCTGTACGAGGATCAGGAGCAGTTTCCGCTGACAGATGTGATGGAGATTCACTTCATGGAGATCCCGAAGCTGATGGACAAGTGGGAACAGCGGGCGGTCAATCCGCATGACAATGAGCTGGAGAGATGGTTGCTGCTGCTGGAGGCGGACGATCACGAGGAAATTCGCAAGGAATTGGAGGCGATAGCGATGCAAGATCCGGTCATGAAACGGGCGTTTGACGAATGGGAAGACCTGAGCCGTGACGAGAAGAAGTGGGTCGAGTACGAGTCTCGTCGGAAGGCGATTCTGGACGAGATGGCGGCTGTAAGGGAGGCAGAAATCCGGCAGCAGAAGGCTAGAGAAGAAGGCTTGTTAGAAGGAAAGCTTTTAGTAGCAAAGGAAATGCTTGCGGAAGGAGAGAGTCCAGAACGCATTGCAAAGCTGACTAAACTCCCCTTAGAAGAAATAGAAAAACTGAAACAGCAGCTTCACTAACCGAAGCTTAAAACGACTCACAGACGACCCTGTGTCTAATTAAAGGATGCAGGGTCTTTTTGCGTTGCCAAAAACAAATAAGGAGATGAGAAGCATGTTGTTTCCGAATTTGCCGATCAAAACGGCGGGAGGCAAAGTCTTTTGGGACACCCTCGACAGGAGAAACGTAAGCGTCAAATCCGGCACACCTACAAATCAGAAATGTCCCGTGAGATAATCTTCCCCAGAACGATACGAGGAGCAGTTCCGACTGGCCCAGCAAAAACGTTTCGGTGCCTCCAGCGAGAAGACGCATCCGGATCAACTGGAGCTGAACCTGTTCAACGAAGCCGAGGTGCTGGCGACTCCTGCCGCTCAGGAACCGGATGTAGAAACGGTTACGTACAGCCGTAAAAAGTCAGCTGGCCGAAAATCCAAGCTGGATCAGTTCCCCGTGGAAACGATCCTCTATGAACTGCCGGAAACGGAGCAAGTTTGCGCATGCTGCGGAGGTCCTCTCCACGAGATGAGTACCGAGACCCGTAACGAAATCACGGTCATCCCGGCAGAAGTGAAAGTCGTGCGTCATGTTCGCCAGGTGTATGCTTGCCGCCGCTGTGAACGAGAGGAAATTCGCACGCCCATCGTCACGGCTCCGATGCCAGAGCCTGTCTACCCCGGAAGCCTCCGCTAACTTGCCGCGTGGGCCCTGAAACAGAGCCGAACATACGCTTCTAACGAGATTTGCATACTATATTATTAATAGGAATATGACGGAAAGGAGGTTTTCACGGGAGTGTCTGAACAGCGCTCCGGTGGTATAATGGTAGTACAGACAACGGACGGAGAAGGGAGAGTGATGATGTGACCAAACTGATGGACTTGAAGATCGACTTTGCGTTCAAGCAAGTGTTCGGCAAAGCGGGAAACGAACCGATCCTCCTGGCCTTTCTGAATGCCGCGCTCCAATTGCCGAAGGAAAAGCGGCTCTCTTCGGTGGAAATCCTCAATCCCGAAATCAATCGGGAACACATCGAGGACAAGGCATCTGTGCTGGACATCCACGCCAAAACAGAGCAGGGGGAGCATGTCAACATCGAGATTCAGCTGGCGAACAAGTTCGACATGGAGAAGCGTACCCTGTACTACTGGTCACGCATCTACTCGGCCCAAATGCAAAAAGGAATGCCGTACACGGAACTGGCGAAGACGATCACGATCAACATCCTCAATTTTCGCTTTCTGCGGGAAACTGAGCGGTTCCACACCACATTCCACCTGTACGAGGATCAGGAGCAGTTTCCGCTGACAGATGTGATGGAGATTCACTTCATGGAGATTCCGAAGCTGATGGACAAGTGGGAACAGCGTGCGGTCAATCCGCATGACAATGAGCTGGAGAGATGGTTGCTGCTGCTGGAGGCGGACGATCACGAAGAAATTCGCAAGGAATTGGAGGCGATAGCGATGCGAGATCCGGTGATGAAACGGGCGTTTGACGAATGGGAAGACCTCAGCCGCGACGAGAAGAAGTGGGTGGAGTACGAGTCGCGCCGGAAAGCGATTCTGGATGAGATGGCGGCTGTAAGGGAGGCTGAAATTCGACAGCAAAGGGCTAGAGAAGAAGGTTTGGCGGAAGGTCGGGAGGAAGGCAGAACTGAGGTAGCCAGAAACATGCTTGCTAGAGGCATGAAAGTTTCCATTGTAGCTGAGTTAACAGGACTTTCGGTAGAAGAAATCGAAAAACTAAAGCAGCAACTTCACTAGACTCACCATTTCCCCTTGTCCTGATGTGACGAGGGGTTTTCTCTTTTGTAGAAAACGAATTCCACACCAGAAAGGGGGCAGAAAATCCGACTTCCGTCCGCTCCATTGCTTGCAAAACAATTCCATAAACGTAAACATCAACGCACAAGTATACGTAGGCGTTGACGGAACCAAAACATCAGAGCAGGAGTGGACGAGATGAACGACACGAAATCAATCTTTGCTAGAGTACTTGCCCAGCAGGAAGCGAAAAAGGCTGCACAAGCAGCCGAAAACCAACAGCAGGGAGCTTCCACAGAGAGAGCAAATGTAGTACCTCTCAAGGCAGCGGAACAAAAAATCCAGGAAAGGGGGAACCATGCACCGAAACCGCCGGAAGGTCAACAGGCCAAGCCGTTGAGAGTAAAACCACGGCCAACAAACAAGGCAGAAGGCACAGATAAAGCTTTCAAAGCGGAAACTGTACTGCCACCGTCACAGCAGCTGTCTTCGATGAAAATCCCGAAAAGACAAGCCCCGTTCGAGAAACGGTACCGAAGGGTCACGACGTACCTGGAGAACGGCGTGTACGACAAAGTGCAGCAGCTGTACGAGTCGGGGGAGATCGACCGGATCAGCAACCTGGTCAACACGGCAGTCAGGCTGTACCTCATGAAACACTACGGGTACGGCAGCAAAGTGTAGCCCCAAATCCCGCGCAGACCGCTTTGTACGCGAGCAAAAACGAAAAAGTGATGCAACCCACAGCCCTACGTCCCTGAGCGGATGTAGGGCCTTTTTGCGTTGTGTTTGGAAAGGAGGAAGGAAGCTTGGACGAGATCACGCAGTTTGAGCAGTACCTTGTGGAAAACGGCATCGCGCCGAAAACGATCGAGTCCTACGTGGGGGACGTAAGAGGATTCTGCGAGTACCTGCGGAAGATGGGCGTGGAAAGCGAGACAGACCTGAAACGATTTTACGTGGTCAGCTACAAGAACCATCTCGTCGAAAACAAGTACGCCGTCGCGACGATCAACAAAAAAATCAATTCCCTGCAGGCGTACAACCTCTACCTGATCGAGAAAGGCATCCTGACGGAACAAGTCGTCACCCTGCAACGGGATCGGATCAAGGTGGCCGCTGGCAGCGAAGGGGAAGTGGACGTGTTCACCGAGCAGGAAGTCAACCAGCTGCTCTTTTTCGTCCAGGACAGGAGCAAGGTCAGCCTGCGGAACCACTTGATCGTCCATCTTCTCCTCTACACAGGAGTGAGGGTGAGCGAACTGTGTGGCATCCAGCTGGGTGACATCGACTACCTGACCAACACCCTTAGGGTCACAGGCAAGGGAGGGAAGTACCGTGAGATCCCGCTCCGTCCTGACCTTGCGGAACTCATCCGTGAGTACGTCCGGACGGAACGGCAGGAGAACAAGCACAAGGACAGTCCCTACCTGCTACTCAGCCAGCGTGCGCCCAAACTGCACAAGGACGCGGTCAACACCATGCTGGAAGGACTGGAGAAGCAACTGGGCTTCAAGATGTACCCGCACAAATTCCGGCACACGTTCTGCTCCCGACTGCTGAAAAAGGGAGTCCCGCTCACAACGGTTTCCAAACTTGCAGGCCATGCTCACATCCAGACCACCGCTCATTATTACATCAACACCAGCAAGCAGGAGAAAGAGTTGGCGGTCAACCTCCTCTAGTGTCATCTACTGGTACTTCTCTTGCTCCCACTCAAAAACGGACTTCACAAGTTTCAGGGCCAAAGCGCGGTCTTGTTTGGAGCGCTCCGTTAGCAGATCAATCAGTTGGCGAAGCTCGTCTGGTCGTGGGGAAGGGTCAATGTGCCGGAACAGATCTTCCATCGAAACGCCAAGACCTTTGGCGATCTTCTCCAGGCTCTCCACCGTGACGTTCTTTTCCCCACGCTCAACTTGTCCCACATAGTTCGTATGTAAACCGGACAATTCGCCTAATTGTTCCTGGCTCATCCCCTTCTCTCTTCGGAGAAAGCGGATTCGATTGCCTAATCGCTTGACCAACTCGGTCATGGAAACCACCTCAAGACAAGCTTACGGGAGGAAAAGAAAAGGGAACACAAGCTATAAATGTGAATTGACAGAAAGATAACACCAAAAGATAATAATTAATGAAGTTTTCCAATCAATAGTGTGTAGTGGTAACCCAATCTAGCAAAAACGGAGGCAAGAAACATGGACGCAATTCTTTTCTACGGCATCATCATTCTACTGGCACTCGGCTTTCTCTCTTTTGCCTGGCTCATTGTAAGGGGATGGCTGGAGCTCATCTTTTCCTTCCTACTCGGGGTGTTCAAACTTCTGTGGAACATCATCAAAGTGGCGTTCTGGGTCGTCGCCTTGCCCTTCAAGCTGCTCGGTTTTCTCGTCAGACTGGTGCTGCCGAAAAGAGCCAAACGAAAAGATGCAGAAACGCCAGAAGTGCAAGCCTAATCGACAAAAGAAAGTATTTTTGAGGCATTCTGCCGCCCGTAACAGGGACGGTGGGATGCCTTTTCTCATTTTGTAGCCAGTAAACGAGGAGGACATACATGCAGACACCAGCGGAACAGTACGAGCAGTTGGTAGGGGAAGAAGACAGAGTCGTGTTCGGCATCCAGACATGTGAACATTGTGTCACGCTGCTGCTGGACAATCTCTACCGGACTGGAGAGGCACAGAATCAAGACACCTACACCGAGATTCTCAAAATCATTCACGAAGTCGAACAGCGACTGAGGAGAGAATGGCTTGAGCTAAAAATCAAAAAGGCAGTTTTGGCCCATCAGATGCAACAGAAAGGGGATGTGTAGCATGAGAACGATCAAAACCTTGGCAGATGTACACTGCTTGCAGGCAGCGCAGGTGTTTTCTCCGAGCTTTCTGTCGTACTTGGAGGAAGAGTTTCTGGGACTAAAAGAGGCGTTCGACTTCGACGGTCTGGACGAAGCATTCACGTTGGACACATACGGCTACATGGTTGTGCTGGAGAAGGGAGACAACCTGCGGGATCTGAGCGTGGTCGGCCTAAGCAGAGAGGACGGGGGACTTCTCGGCAGCCTGCCGGAGTTTGTCGAGAAGGTGGAACGAAACGGCGAGTGCTGGTACAAGGTGGTCGTGATCTACACCAACGAGTACGGGATGGCCTTCTACGTCCCGGCAAAAGCAATCTCTGACGACAACGAAATCCAAAACTGGTTGGAGGAGCATGTAGAATGAGTCAAAACAGAGAAGTCGCCAAACGAGTCAACATCGTCCGAGTCAAAATGGTACGGGAAGCAAGCCTCCTGTACCCGCAGCGCCGCATTAGGATGGCAAGGGATGTCGTAGAACTGTTCCAGACGTTTCTGCAAGAAACGGATCGGGAGCAGTTCTTTTTGCTTTGTCTGAACACCAAAAACGAGCCGACTGCGCTGCACACTGTTTCGATCGGCTCCCTGGACGCAAGCATTGTCCATCCAAGAGAAGTGTTCAAGGTCGCCATTCTCTCCAACGCCGCTGTTTTTCGCAAGTCAAAAATACAGAGAATCGCTGCGGATTTGTGCATAGGCACGGCCAACGCTGAAGATTATGACGATCTCACTCCGGATAGCGCATTTCGTAGCCGGTAGCTCTCGCCGGTGAAAGCCAGGACGTGTGCGTGGTGAACGAGTCGGTCCACGAGCGCTGCTGTCAGTCTGGCATCTCCAAACACCGTGTTCCACTGGCCAAACTCAAGGTTAGAGGTGACAATCACACTCCTTTGCTCATAGCATTCGGAGATGACGTTAAACAGTAGTTCAGCTCCGTCTTTGTGAAAGGGCACAAACCCCATTTCGTCGAGGATGAGTAACTCAGCCTTCTGCAACTCCCGCTGAAAACGGCTAAGCGTCCCGGATTGGTACTTGTCCTGTAACGCGGCCACAAGGTCATGCACCCGAAAGAATCGTACCTCGTACCCTCGTCGGCAAGCCTCCACGCCTGGTGCCGTTGCCAGGTGGGTCTTGCCTGTTCCCACTTTGCCCAGCATCATCACGTTCTCTTTCCGCTCGAGAAATGCCAGATCCGTTAGGAGCTCACGACTGCAATGCGCTGGGAAGGTGACTGCTCCGAAATCGAGTGCAGCACCCATGTCGGACATCTGGTGTGTATCTAACAATCGACGAATCAGAGCCACACGAGATTTCCTCAGATCGATATCCTCCACTTGCACGAATCTGCGGACGGAAGCAGGCATGAACCTCGCCAGATCGGAGTACATCACCGTCCTTGGCTTTCTCAGGTAACCCTCAAACACATCTGTCCACTCAATCGGGATTGCCTTTTCCGTGTACGGGCGAGGCAACGTCCCCAGGTGTCGGTACTCTCCGTCGCCCGACAAAACCTCGATCTCGTCCCATTTCACCTTGAGCAATACGGGATCTAGCGCACGGCACTGCGGTAGTGGATATGTGGTTGTTTCAAACCGGAGTTCCCGATATTTGTTCAAGCGGGCCGGTTCAAGCCTGAAAACCTCAAACGCAACGGGAAGGACATAATCAGCACTTTGCGCTCCACGAGTTGACCTGGTTGCCCAACATAGGCTGTACCAAAATCAACCTGTGCCTCGCCGCCGGGGTGTTCGAGTCGTTCATAGCTTTCGGCACGTTCCAGCTTGAGTTCTTTTCGGCGTTTGGCTACATATTCTTCAACAGTGCGTCGTCCGCCCTCAAACCTGTATTCATCACGCAGACGATCAAAGATTCGCTTCGCGGTATAACGCTGTTTGCGGGGCAACGCCTGCTCCTCCGTTAACCAAGTATCAATGATGTCAAGATACGGACCGAGAACGGGATATCGTCTCTTGCGCCGACAAACGGGTTCATTCCAATCGTCCTTTGTGGCGTATTTCTTGGCTGTCCGCCAATTGACTCCCATGGCTCTCGCAATCTCCGAGATTGAATAATCCTCATTCTCGTACAAAAATTTGATATACTGTTGCTGTGGCACTTTCAACATTCCTCTCACATCTCCCTGGTTCTTCTGGACAAAGACCAAGGTAGACTTAATAGAGTGATGTTGGCAAGTGCCTATTTATTTTTCCGCCTTGTAAAACGCAGGCTAGCTCTGCATTTTTACGCTGCGATTTTCTGTACTTTTATTATGCGATATACACCAGGTACGCTGAGAAGGCTCTTACATCCCCGACGTAGGATTCAATCGTTTTCGGCGCGATCCCGTTCTCCACAAGATACTCTGTGAATTGCTGAATCACGTCCATCTTTTTAGCACCTCCTGACATGCAAAAAGACCCTAGGGCTAATCGTTAGCCTTCGGGTCTACGCGTTTGATCCGGCGAACTTGCGAAACGCACGACACATCTCGCCTTCGTCATCTCCCCACGCCTGTCTGATGTCCTCCGGGTCGAGAATGCGAAAATGTCCGGTGAGCCTGTTCCGCTGCAGCTTCCACCCGTTTCTCCTGTCCAGGGTGTCCCAGAGCACTTTGCCGCCCGCCGTTTTGGTTGGCAGGTTTGGAAACAGCATGTGCGAACACCTCCTTTCCCTTTCTTTGAACGCAAAAAGACCCTGCATCCTTTGCTTGGACACAGGGCCGATCGGTTCTGGAACGTTTTTGAGCCTCGTACAGCGTCAGCGGTGGCAGATGCGGCACCTTCTGCCGCTGCTTTGGATACAGACGCTACTTGCGGAACATGGAGGGGAAGGCTAGTGAAGTTGCTGCTTTAGTTTTTGAATTTCATCTGGAGAAAGTTCCGTGTACCTTGCAATTTTGTCGATTGGTTCCCCATCTGCTAACATATTCAATGCCATTTTGATTGCCTTTTGCCGCTCGCCTTCCGCTTTTGCTCCCTTAATCATGTTGAGCTCATCCTTCAGCGCCTTCTCCCGCAACTCGTACAACCTGCGAGCCTCGGCATCCTGGCTCAGAAATTCAAGGACGTTGACCGCCTTGCGAATCGTCGGTTCGCTCATCGCCAATTCCTCCAGTTTCTTTTTGCTCTCGGCTTTAAAAAACAGCATCCACTTGACCAACATATCGCTGGTTTCCTGGTGCACTCCTGATACCTTGGGCAATTCGAGAAAGTGGATCTCCAGATCGTCGGTTAACACAAATCCTTTCTCATCCTCCCGCAGCCGAAACACACTGTGGTAGTTCTCTGTCGGAAGGTACTCAAAGTCTATGATCCTGATCGTGACCGTTTTTTTGAGGTTCCGGTACGGTTCACCTTCGGCCAGCTGTCCCTCGTACATCTTTGCCCAATAGTACAGGGAGCGCTTCTCCATGTCGTACTTGTTGTGAAGCTGCACTTCGATGTTGATCTGTTCGCCCGTCTTCGTTTTCGCTCTCACATCGAGGATGGAAGCCTTGTCTCCGACCTGATCGGCGTTGATGTGCGGATCAACCAGGATGATTCCTTCAGCTCTTTACCTTCCTCCGGTTTCAGCGTGGCATTGAGAAACGATAGCAACAGATCTTTGTTTTCCTCGGTGCCAAAGATTCGTTTGAACACAAAATCGACGATTGGATTCATCCGCTTGGTCACGCCATCACTCTCCCTTCCCCGTCCTTTGTCTGTATTACCATTATACCACCGGAGCGCGGTTCAGACACTCCTGCACAAACCTCCTTTCTGTTCTATCTAAGGGAATATTAAATGTCTGAAATTGGGTTTGAATCGGTTTTTGGTGATGAGGAAAGGGATGGGGGACAGCGAGGGCCGGAAAGTGGGAAACCGACTAGACTGGCTGCAGTTTTTATATTAATCAGCGGGGGTTTCAGGCAAAAAGGTTCGCACGCTTGTTCGCTCGTATGCAAGCGATACCGCCGATCTTTGAACGACAGGATTTTTCAGTGAGCTTAGGTAGAGTTTTGCAGCGAGTTATGTTGTGTCCAGCAAAAACGGGAATGAAGAGGGAAAGCCGTAGCGAGAATACATGAAAGCTGCTACGAGAGCAAGTGAAAGCCGCAACGAGAACAAGCGAAAACAGTATCGAAAACAAAGCACAAGCCCTGTACAAGCCCCACGAAACCCTCCCCC
>NZ_JBYSWV010000064.1:0-18972 GCF_058781555.1 Brevibacillus sp. FW306-2-1A-C05A | reverse complement strand
GTGGAAGCGCGGCAACGCGTGGAGCTGACGAATACTAATCGGTCGAGGACTTATCCACACACTCTTAGCAAACATGCGTATTCAGTTTTGAAGGAATAAATCCTTCAACGTTCCTCGGTAGCTCAGTTGGTAGAGCAATCGGCTGTTAACCGATCGGTCGGCGGTTCGAGTCCGTCCCGAGGAGCCATATATGCGGAGAGTTACCCAAGAGGCCGAAGGGGACGGTTTGCTAAACCGTTAGTATGCGCAAGCGTAGCGAGGGTTCGAATCCCTCACTCTCCGCCATATATTTTCAAACAAACAGCTTTATGGCGGTGTAGCTCAGCTGGTTAGAGCGTTCGGTTCATACCCGAAAGGTCGGGGGTTCGATTCCCTCCGCCGCTACCATCCTAAGCTGCGGTCGTGGTGGAATTGGCAGACACACCATCTTGAGGGGGTGGCGGGGCGACCCGTGCGAGTTCGAGTCTCGCCGACCGCACCATATCTTAATAGCTTGGCCCGTTGGTGAAGCGGTTTAACACAGCAGCCTTTCACGCTGTCATACAGGGGTTCGAATCCCCTACGGGTCACCTACAAATTCTTCATAAAGCAAAGTGCTTGCTATACTGCAGCACAAAAAGCTTTGTGAAGGCCCCGACAAGAGTCGGGGATTGTGGAGGCTTAGCTCAGCTGGGAGAGCATCTGCCTTACAAGCAGAGGGTCGGCGGTTCGATCCCGTCAGCCTCCACCACTTATCATAATCATATGGATGGTCAGCCAAAAGCGTCTTGCTTCTAAGATAGGTGCTGACATTGATCGTCCGAATCGTCGCGGGATGGAGCAGCTCGGTAGCTCGTCGGGCTCATAACCCGAAGGTCGCAGGTTCAAATCCTGCTCCCGCAACCAAATTTTCTACTCGCACTGCTCCAGAGTGAAGTAGAAGCGAAGTGCCCATCGGGTGCAGTCACGTATGGAGCTGTGGTGAAGTTGGAGTTCACGCCGGTCTGTCACACCGGAGGTCGCGGGTTCGAGTCCCGTCAGCTCCGCCATTTCTTAGCTAGAGAGATGGCAACCAAATTTTTGAGGCTCGGTAGCTCAGTCGGTAGAGCAGAGGACTGAAAATCCTCGTGTCGGCGGTTCGATTCCGTCCCGAGCCACCATTTACAGATGATATTTTGCCGGTATAGCTCAATTGGTAGAGCACCTGACTTGTAATCAGGGGGTTGTGGGTTCAAGTCCTATTGCCGGCACCACCATTGGGGTATAGCCAAGCGGTAAGGCAACGGACTTTGACTCCGTCATTCCTAGGTTCAAATCCTAGTACCCCAGCCACTTGCGAGCCATTAGCTCAGTTGGTAGAGCATCTGACTTTTAATCAGAGGGTCGAAGGTTCGAGTCCTTCATGGCTCACCAGTTTTTACAAACATAGAAACACGCAGCACGATAGAAATATCGATGCCCTTTTCTGTTTTACCATGCGGGTGTGGCGGAATGGCAGACGCACCAGATTTAGGTTCTGGCGGGAGACCGTGGGGGTTCAAGTCCCTTCACCCGCACCATATAACCAGAAGGCTTTGCAGCCAGAGCAAACCTTTTATCATATCACACGCGGACGTAGCTCAATTGGTAGAGCGTCGCCTTGCCAAGGCGAAGGTCGCGGGTTCGAGACCCGTCGTCCGCTCCATAGTTGTTCTGCTAGCTTTCAGCCAGTACAGGTTGACCCGCAAAACATGTGCCCTTAGCTCAGCCGGATAGAGCGTTTGACTACGAATCAAAAGGTCGGGAGTTCGAATCTCTCAGGGCACGCCATTACTTCATATGAAATCGAAGAGTAGGATCAATTCCTACTCTTTTTTGCATAATCATGGCTGCATTCTTACAATTTTTAAGTAAGTTTTCCTTGTATCTCCCATTTCCATCCATTACTTTAGAATTACACTGCTGTTTTCTACGCAGGTGATACAAGAGAAGACGGGTAACAAAATGTTTCTGTTACAAGCTCGATGGAAGAATAAGATGGAACAGGAGATGTATTAACGTGAACCCAATTAAATTGGAACAAATGCATCCTGCAATTGCAAAGTTGATCGATAATATAGAAAAAGTTCTGATTGGAAAACGTTCCGTGATTGAGATGATGGTCGCGGCTGTATTGGCAAACGGACATGTTTTGCTGGAGGACGTTCCGGGTGTGGGCAAGACGATGCTGGTACGTGCTTTGGCTAAGTCGATCGGGGGAGAATTCAAGCGTATCCAGTTCACTCCTGACTTGCTGCCGACAGATGTGACAGGAGTAGCAATTTTCAACCAACAGACGATGCAGTTTGAGTTCCGGCAAGGACCGCTGTTTGCAAACGTTATTTTGGCGGACGAAATCAACCGGACCTCTCCGAAGACGCAGTCTGCTCTGCTGGAAGCGATGGAGGAGCGGTCTGTTACAGTAGATGGTGCAACCTATCGGCTGGCCGATCCGTTTTTTGTGATGGCCACTCAAAACCCATTGGAGTACGAAGGGACGTTTCCATTGCCTGAGGCACAGTTGGACCGTTTCCTGATGCAATTGCGCCTGGGCTATCCGACCGTGGAAGAAGAAATGCGCATGCTCTCCAGATTCTCGGAGGTGAACCCGCTCGCACAACTTGAGCCGGTGATGACGGCAGCAGACTTGGCGCAACTGCAAAAAGAGGTAGCTTCCGTCAAGGTTTCCGAGGGAGTAAAAGAGTATATCGTGCGGCTGTGCCACCGCACACGTGACCACCATCATATTTACCTCGGGGTAAGTCCAAGGGGCTCTCTCGCCCTCTACAGAGCCGTTCAGGCACTGGCTTTCGTGCGGGGAAGGGATTACGCCATCCCGGACGATGTCAAAGAGCTGGTGCCAGTCGTATTCGCCCACCGGATGATCGTGAAGCCGGAAGCACGTCTGGAAGGAGCAACCGTTGATCGGGTATTGACCGTGATTTTGGCCGAAACCCGCGTTCCGGTGAGCTGAGGCGGTGACTGCGGATGAGACAACGAAGATGGGGTAAGCTCAAAGCGCTCCTGCTTGTGGCAATCACCTACGTATTTGCCAAGTTTCAGGGCGGCTTTTCCAGTTGGTTTCTATTTTACAGCAGTCTGGTGTTCCTCGTTTATGAGGTTTTGGCGTATTTTTTAATGTTCTCGACGCTGGAGGTAGAGCGAGTCATCGACCGCAACCGTCTGCAGGACGGCGAGGACGTCGTAGTAACCGTGCGCCTGCGCCGGAAAATCCGTTTTCCGCTGGGCTGGCACATGATCGTGGAGCCGTTGCCTGAGCGGCTCGCAGGTGTATATGAGCCGCACAGGCAGTTGATTTTTCCCTGGTTTAAAAAAGAAATGGAGTTCCGCTATGTCATACCGAGTCTCCCGCGAGGTTTTTACCGGCTGGATCAGTGCGTCGTGAGTGGCGGGGATTTTTTTGGGTTCAGCGAAAGGCGCAAAGTCTTTTCGTTTCCCCAGGAGTTTCTCGTTTACCCGCGGTACAAGGAAGTAACGCATTGGGCCTTGGGGGATGGCAGCTTCAGCGGCAACGTGCACGTGTCGCACAAACGCTCCGACGATGTCGCTGCCGTGAGGGGCGTGCGCGAATACCAGCGCGGTGATCGCCTGAGCCAGATTCATTGGCGCGCATCTGCAAGGGGAACGGGCTTGAAGACGAAGGAATTTGAACATCAGGCGATGAACCAGGCCGTTTTTTTCCTCGATGTAGAAAAAGAAAGCTATCAAGGACAGCCGGTACAGTTGTTTGAGACGGCAGTAAGGCTGACGGCAAGCCTGATCGCCTATGCCAATCGCAACCAGTACCATTACGGGCTGGTGTACAAGCAAAATGAACGTATTTCGATTGCTCCGGCGCTTTCCTACACTCATTTTCTGCGCGTCTTCGATCAATTGGCGCGGGCCATGCCAGCGGGCAGCGAATCGTTTGCGCGGGTTGTGGGACGCGAGGCGCTGGAACAGCAGCAAGGCGTGACCTTGATCGTCGTGACTCCGCGCGTGGAAAAAGACCTGGTTCACCGTTTGATTGCTTTGGCGCAAAAAGGCAGAAGAGTGCAGTTATTCTATGTGCATGCTGACACTGTCATTTCCCAAGAGAGAAGACGAGCCCTGCAACTGCTGGGCGGAAGCAAAATATCATGTACGTCTGTCCACATCGACGAACAAGAGTGGAAACGGATTGGAGGTGCATAGACTCATGAGCGTGTGGAAGCGACCAACGATATGGCAATGGGTCTCGGCCCTTTTTCTGTTCCTCATGCTAAGAGAGTGGCTGCTCCCTCTCCAGGAGCTGACGGATACGGGCGTGCTGTGGCCGTTTCTTGTCATTGTGGCCGGTGTCCTGGCGATCGACGTAGCGGTTCCGTACAGGTGGGTAACGTTACCGTTCAAGCTGCTGGGCCTCCTCTGGTTGTTGCATGCTACGCTATTCGATACACCGTTGTTTACAACCGATTGGCTGGCGGAATTGTACAGGCAGATTGTGCATGATATCCCGCTGGCTCTCGAGCAAGACTGGGGAGCGATGTCCATTTTGTCGCGCAATGCTTTGTTTGATGCCCTGCTGCTTGTCCTGATTACCATGCTGACTTATCTGGTGCTGGAGCAGAGACAGGGCTTGTGGTTTGTCTTTTTGACAGAGCTGTACTTGGCAGTGCTCGATACGTTCCTGCCTTACGACGCCAGCGCAGGAATTGTGCGGACGCTGATCTTTGGCTTTTTGCTGCTCGCTGTCAGCCATCTGATGAGAATGACCAGCATGGCGACGGTGACAGAAAAAAGAAGCCGGATATTGTTCGGTTCTCTGATGGCCTCTTTGCTGGTCATTTTGATTAGTGTCGGCATCGGGTATGCGGCTCCCAAAAAAGATGCGAGCTGGCCTGATCCGATTGCCTTTTTGATGGGAAGCGGCACGGAAGCACCGACTGCCGTCATGAAAAAAGTCGGCTACGACAACAACGACGAAATGTTGGGCGGGCCTTTCATGCAGGACAATACGCTCGTGTTCATGGCGACGACCAATGAGCACAGCTATTGGCGCGGGGACTCCAAGGACGTCTACACAGGCGTAGGCTGGGAAAAAGGCGATCGCGAGTACGAGGCGATTTTGGACCCGCAAACATACGAGTGGAAAAACGAGCTGTTTCACGGCCTGGAAACGAAAAAGGTAGAGGCAACGCTGGAGTTCAAAGGCCCGCAGCAGTTTGCTACCGTCTTTTATCCCGGGCAGTTGAACAAAGTGAGCAATTACGCTCCGCCAAATGCGACTGTCGTTTACGACAAGCTGAATCAGCAGCTTGAGGTCCGCGCGGGAAAAATCAATCTGATCCAGCCTACGGGCGCAAATGGACGGACAGAGTACGGACCGAATACGATGCTGCTCAAGCTGCACCGGTACAAGGTGGACGCAGAGGTGCCGATTGTCAGCGAAAAGGCGATCATGGAAGCGGGAACGGACTATCCCGACGAGATCAAAGAGCGCTATTTGCAGCTTCCGGCGACTTTGCCGCCGCGCGTGAAAGAACTGGCGCAAAGCGTGACCAAAAACGCCAAGACGCCTTATGAAAAAGTAAGAGCGATCGAGAATTACTTGCGAGCGAGTGGAAAATATAAGTATGAAACAAAAGATGTGCCTGTGGCAGCGGAAGGGCAAGACTTTGTCGACCACTTTCTGTTTGACAGCATGAGGGGATATTGCGATCATTTCTCCACCTCGATGGCGGTGATGCTGCGCTCACTCGACATCCCCGCGCGTTGGGTAAAAGGATTCGCCCCAGGCGAGAGAGTGGGCAGCGACGATCAGAACCGCGACATCATGGAAATTCGCAATAAAGACGCCCACTCGTGGGTAGAGGTGTATTTCCCGGGGCACGGCTGGATTCCGTTCGAAGCGACCAGCACTTTCATCTCGCCTGTGCGCTTCAATTACGATTTGCAAACATCGCAGCCGCAGATTCCGATTCCGGTGCCGGATTTGGGGAATCAGACTTCGCCAGACCGGGGAGATGGACGCTTTAACGAGTTGGAAGAGGGAGACGCTATTCCGGGGAGTAGCTATTCGATTCCTTGGCAGGTAAATGTTGGGCTGGCAGTGGTGATAGCGGCCGCAGGTTTCTTGGCCTGGCGGCGCAGAAAAGACATTCAAATCTGGTGGCTCCGAAGACAGATCGATCAGGATAAAAGCAACAAGTACACGGATCGCTTCAACCTGCTGCTTCGCATGATGGAGCAGGTGTACACGAGACGGCAGTCTGGCGAGACTTTGCGGGAGTACGCGAGCAGAATTACGATTCCGGCGGACAAGCGGCAAGATCTGCGTTATTTGACGGAAATGTACGAGCGAACCGTTTACGGCTACAAGGAACTGGAACAGAAGGCGCGGTCAGTGGCAGAGCAACTGATCGAGAGATTGATCCGTCAACTGAAGCCTTGAACAAAGCCGTCCCATCTGCTAGAATGACGATCAATGAGTCTCGTATAATACTCAGGAATATGGCCTGAAAGTTTCTACCGCTAAACCGTAAATTTGGCGACTACGAGGAGAGCACTTCGGATTTTTGTACATGCAACCGCACATGTGTACACAAGCTGGGACGCTGCCTCCGTATGAAAGATCGGAGTCACCGTCCCGGTTTTTTTGCAAATATGCGACAATTTTTCGCGTGTATGCCTGTATGCAAGAACCGAGGGAAGCGGAAACTGCTTTATCATGCATCGAGCGAGGATGTCGGCAAAAATGCGGTCGGCACTTGCACGTCCTGTCGGGTACAGGAGAAGGGGGATATGATGGACAAGTCATTGGAAATGGTCGTCGTACTTGATTTCGGAGGCCAGTACAATCAGTTGATCGCACGTCGCGTTCGCGATCTGGGTGTCTACAGCGAGCTGGTGCCGTTCAATACGCCTGTAGAAAAAATCAAGGAAATGCAGCCAAAAGGGATTATTTTCTCCGGCGGACCTGCGAGCGTGTACGAAGAGGGAGCGCCAAAAGTCGATCCGGCAATTTTTGATCTTGGCCTGCCAATCCTTGGCATTTGCTACGGCATGCAGTTGATGAGCCACATGCTGGAAGGAAAAGTAGAGCGCGCTGGCAAACGCGAGTATGGAAAAGCCGAGCTGCGCCTGCAAAATACGCACAGCCTGTACGAAAAATGGGATGCGAACGAAATCGTCTGGATGAGCCACTCCGATAAAGTGGTGGAGCTGCCGACTGGGTTCCGCGTAGACGCGGTAAGCGATAGCTGCCCGGTAGCGGCGATCAGCCATCCCGAGCGCAAGCTGTACGGCGTGCAGTTCCACCCGGAAGTTCGCCATACCGTAAAAGGAACCGAGTTCATCGGCAACTTCCTGTTCAACGTGTGCGGCTGCGAGCCTACATGGAGCATGACGACGTTCATCGAGGACGAGCTGGTGCGCATTCGCGAGACAGTCGGCGACAAGCAAGTGCTGTGTGCGCTGAGCGGCGGGGTAGACTCCTCTGTAGTAGCAGCGCTGATCCACAAAGCCATCGGCGACCAGTTGACTTGCATGTTCGTAGACCACGGCCTGCTGCGCAAAGGCGAAGCAGAAAGCGTCATGGAGACATTCGCGGAGAAGTTCTCCATGAAAGTAATCAAGATCGACGCTCGCGAGCGTTTCCTGAACAAGTTGAAAGGCGTCTCCGACCCTGAACAGAAACGCAAAATCATCGGCAACGAGTTCATTTACGTATTCGATGAAGAAGCGGGCAAGCTGACAGACATGGACTTCCTCGCACAAGGCACGCTGTACACCGACATCGTGGAGAGCGGAACGGCTACCGCGCACACGATCAAGTCGCACCACAACGTAGGCGGCTTGCCGGAAGACATGAAGTTCAAGCTGATCGAGCCACTGAAAACGCTGTTCAAGGACGAGGTTCGCAAACTGGGGACCGAGCTTGGCCTGCCTGACGAAATCGTTTGGCGCCAACCGTTCCCGGGTCCTGGACTGGGCATTCGCGTTTTGGGCGAAGTTACAGAAGAAAAGCTGGAGATCGTTCGTGAATCTGATGCGATTTTGCGCGAAGAGATTGCCAAGGCAGGTCTGGATCGGGATATTTGGCAATACTTCACGGCTCTGCCGAACATGACGACAGTAGGCGTAATGGGCGACGTTCGCACCTATTCCTACACAGTAGGGATTCGCGCCGTAACCTCCATCGACGGCATGACGGCCGACTGGGCGCGCATTCCTTGGGATGTTCTGGAGAAAATCTCCACGCGCATCGTGAACGAAGTCGACAACGTAAACCGCATCGTGTACGACATTACTTCCAAACCACCAGCAACAATTGAGTGGGAATAAAATAAACCCGGATGTTCGTCTTGTTTAAAAAATGAACGTTCGTATTTTCGTTGACATTCGATATGTCACCTGATACACTTCTCAATGTGAACAGGTAATATAGGAAGGTTCGTATATTCTTGAGGATATGGCTCAAGAGTCTCTACGAGGTCGCCATTAAACGACCTGGCTACGAACAAAATGTCGACGGGATACGAATTTGTTATCATTTTTAGAATTGTTCCCGGAGTGTTTTGCGAAGAGGCCAGGCGCATACTAATAGCGTCCGGGCCTTTTTTCATTGCCATTACCATAAGCATGGGGGGACTTTTCGGTGCGGAAGTATTTTGAGTTTGACAAACTGGGCACCAATTATCGCCGCGAAATCATCGCGGGCATCACTACTTTTTTGGCCATGGCGTATATTTTGGCAGTCAATCCATTCATCCTCAGCGGAGCGGATTTGCCGCCGGACTTAAAAGCCAACTACCCTGAGTTTGGCGCTGTGTTTACCGCAACAGCTCTCGCTGCGGCGATCGGTACGCTGCTCATGGGGATTCTCGGACGCTTGCCGATCGGACAGGCACCGGGGATGGGGCTGAATGCGTTTTTCACCTACACCGTTGTATTGACCATGCATATTCCTTGGCAGCAAGCATTGGCTGGGGTGTTTCTCTCTTGTACGATCTTTTTGATTCTGTCTTTGACCGGCGTTCGGGAAGCGATCATCAAAGCGATTCCGAAAGGGTTGAAATATGCGGTTTCTGCAGGGATCGGGCTGTTCATCGCGTTTATCGGCCTGAAAAACGCAGGGATCGTCGTTGCAAACGATGCGACTTTTGTCGCGTTGGGCCATCTGACCTTCTACCATGAAAACATGAAGCCGGAAGAAGTATTGGCAGCGAAAAATGCGCTGCTGGCGATTTTCGGTCTGATCGTTACCGTTGTTCTGCTTTCGCGCAAAGTTAATTCCGGTATTTTTATCGGGATGATTGTCACAGCAGTAGTCGGCATGATCTTCGGTCTGGTCAGCCTGCCAGAGCAAGTCGTGTCTGCTCCGCCGAGCCTGGCGCCGACATTCGGTGCGGCGTTCCAGTATCTCGGTGACCCATCGGCCTTGTTCACCGTGAACATGCTGATTGTCGTACTGACGTTTTTGTTCGTGGACTTTTTCGATGCGACAGGCACGCTGCTCGGTGTAGCCAGCCAAGCTGGACTTCTGAGAGAAGACGGCAATCTGCCGCGTCCGGGAAAAGCGCTCGCTTCCGATGCGATCGCAGGGATGGCTGGCGCGGTGCTCGGTACTTCTACGACGACCGCTTATGTCGAGTCGACAGCGGGGGTAGCAGCAGGCGGCCGCTCCGGTTTTACCGCGATTGTGACAGGGATCATGTTCCTGTTGGCCTTGTTCTTCTCGCCGCTGCTCGCGATCGTGACTCCGGCAGTTACCGCTCCGGCGCTCATTATCGTCGGTGTACTGATGGCTTCGCACATTGCGCAGGTGGCATGGAATGACCTGGACGAAGCGTTCCCGGCGTTCTTGACCATTCTCCTGATGCCGCTGACGTACAGTATCGCAACTGGAATTGCGACTGGCTTCATCGTCTATCCGGTAATGAAGGTGCTGAAAGGCAAAGCGCGTGAAGTGCATCCGGCGATGTACGTTCTGTTCTTCGTCTTCCTGGCCTACTTCATCTGGCTGCGCGAATAGGATTTTTTGGAAAAAAGGCTTCCTGTCTACTGGACGGGGAGCTTTTTTTGCGCTATGATAGGAAAAATCTTTTTTTGGCGGAGGGACCATTCATGTTTGCATCAATCACGTTCCTTCAACAGCATCACCACGGCTAGAGCGTTTGTATCTTCGGGAATTTTTCCGCAGGTGCAAGCGCTTCTTGTGCTTTGTGCCTGCGGTGGTGATTTTTTTGTAGCCATGCGGGCATGAAGTTGCCTCGCATGGCTATTTTTGTTTGGACGATGGACGAAAAAAGAAAGGATGATTCGGATGGACAGCACAGTGTTGAAGAGTGTCAAAGGCACGAAAGATTTTATGCCGCCGGAGCAAATGCAGCGCAACTGGATACGGCGAACGCTGGAGGAAGTGTTCGAGGCGTATGGCTGCAAGCCGTTGGAGACGCCCACGCTCCAGTATTATGAACTGTTGGCATCGAAATACGGCGGTGGAGAAGAGATTTTGAAGGAGGTGTACCGCCTGCGCGACCAAGGGGAGCGGGAGCTGGCGCTGCGCTACGATCTGACCGTGCCGCTGGCGAAGGTCGTCGGGATGAATCCGGAGATGCGGCTGCCGTTCAAGCGCTATGAGATCGGTAAAGTGTTCCGCGACGGTCCGGTCAAAACGGGGCGGTTGCGCGAGTTTATCCAATGCGACGTCGATATGATCGGCACGTCCTCGATGCTCGCCGAGGCGGAGCTAATCAGCATGGCTTTTGCCGCGTTCGCCAAGCTAGGGCTTGAGGTGTACATCGAGGTCAACAACCGCAAGCTGCTGTCAGGGGTGCTGCAGGAGTTGGGCGTTCCGGGCGAGCGCGCGGCAGATGTCATGCTGTCGCTCGACAAGCTGGCGAAAATCGGAGTGGAAGGCGTGCAGGACGATCTGCGAGAGCGCCAGGTAGAGGAGCCGCTGGTGGCGGCGATCACGTCCTTTTTGCAAAAGGGGGCGCTGGCGCTGGATGCTTTGGCGCAGCAGTTTTCCTCCGAGCTTGTGCAGCAAGGCGTGCAGGAGCTTCAGCAACTGTTTGCCTACCTGCGGGGAGCGGGCGTGACTGGCGAGGTGCGGTTCTCTCCGTTTTTGGCGCGGGGGCTGGGGATATACACCGGGACGGTTTACGAGATATTTTTGCAGGATCAAAGCATTACTTCCAGTATCGGGAGCGGCGGCAGGTACGATGAGATTATCGGGCGGTTTTTGGGCGATGGGCGGGAATATCCGGCCGTGGGGATATCGTTTGGCCTGGATGTGATTCTCGCTGCGCTGTCCTTGCGAGCCGAAAGAGCACGGCCTGCCGCAGATGTCCTCGTCATTCCGCTGGGGACAGAGGAGCTTAGCCTCGGGCTGGCTAACCGGTTGCGCGCGGACGGTCTAAGAGTGGAGCTGGAGCTTGCGGGCCGGAAGCTGAAAAAGGCGCTCGACTACGCTAACAAAGAAGGAATCGCCTACGTGCTGATCTACGGCGAGAACGAGGTGAACAGCGGACAGGTGGTGGCGCGGGACATGCGCGAAGGAAGCGAGCAGACGGTACCGCTCGGCCTCGTCTCAAGCTGGCTTGGCGAACGGATATGATTCGATAGTCTTTTGCTGCCACTTTCGGTACGATAGAGAAAAAGGGGGCGAAGGCATGCGCAAATGGGTCTTATGGCTTGGGTGCAGCAGTCTGATAGCGATAGCGGCATGGGGACTCCCGGCAAAGGCGAACGCGGAGAAGCTTTTGCAAAAGCCGCTCTACCAGGCGGATGTACAGATTGATCCCGTGAAAAAAGAAGTAACCGGAAGCGTAGCGATCACTTTTTGGCCGGAGGACCCGCAACGTGCCTATCTCCATCTCTATCCGGACGTATTTACCGAACAACATGAAGGAATGCTATGGGAGGAACTTTTAGGCAAGGAACCTGTACTTGGTACGTATGATAATAACAGGCTTGCAGTCGATGGGAAAATGGTTGTCGGTCAAAAGGAGCGGCATATTTTGCAGGTACCGTTGCAAGCGAACGAACAGTCCGGCGCTGTAGCAAGCCCACGCAGGATTCAACTCGATTTTGCCATGAAGCTCCCTCATAACGATGGGAGAATGTCGTACGATGACCACGCGATTTGGCTGGGCAACTGGCTGCCGATTCTCGCCGTACACGAGCAGGCAGGCTGGCGTCTCGATGCGTACGAGCCTGTCGGCGATCCGTTTTACAGCGAGATCGCCGACTACGAAGTAAACGTCACGTATCCCGCAGGCTATCAGTTGGCCAGCACGGCAGCGGATGCCGGGGCGGAAGTAGCAGCTTCGCCAGCTACGTCTGGAGGAAAAAAGACGGTTCGGCTGCGCGTGGAAAATGTGCGCGACTTCGCGCTCGTGCTTATGGACTCGACTTATCAAAAAGCGGAAACAAAGGCGGGCAATACGCTCGTTCGCACGTGGTGGCGCCAGGGGGATGACGAGCTTTTGGCCAAGCGCATCCACGAGGCCGGAGCAAAGTCGCTCGCTTATTTTCAGGAACAACTCGGCGCGTACCCTTATGTGGAGTACGATGTGGTGCGGACAGGCGGAGCGATCAACGGCATGGAATACCCTGCCCTGGTGTTTTTGGACGGGCGTCATTTCGCGGCGGGGGCAGAGACGGGAATTGTTACGGTTGCGCACGAGACGGCGCATCAATGGTTTTACGGGCTGCTCGGCAACGATCAACTGCGCGAGGCGTGGCTGGATGAAGGGTTTACCGAGTATGTGACGCTCGCCTTTCTCTCTCGGGAGTATCCGCTGACAGGCGCGGAACGGGTGCGCAGGCGTCTGGAAAACGGCATTTTTGTCCAGTGGTACGTAAAAGAAGAGCTGCGTCCCTGGCAGGCGCTCTCTGCTTTTCCCGCCAACCAGAGCTACAGCGATCTCGTCTATTCCCGGACGTCGTCCATGCTTTGGCTGCTGCGGGGAGCGTGGGGCGAAGAACGGCTGCATGACGTGCTGCGCGAGTATGTGCAAACGTACCGTTATCAAAACGTCAGCGGAGAACAGTGGGAAGCGTTTCTGTCCCGGGCGGCGGGAGAAGACGCGCGTGCTTTTCTGGACTATTGGATGAAGCTGGACATGTCCCGGCAGGAGCAGGCCGCGGCCTGGCTGGAACGCCAGCGTGACAAACAGCGAAAGTAAGCGAAGGCAGGGGAGTGCCATGTGGCGCAAGCATTGGGTGGTCAGCATGGTAGTAGGGATGGCTCTGGCAGGCATTTTGTGGAGTAGTTCGTGGACGGGACAGGCCGAGGCCGATGTCGCGGTAATCGCCAGTCCACAGCAGACGCCGGCAGCGATCACGTACAGCGCAGATGTGTGGCTGGACATGAACGAACGTATCGTGACAGGCGTGCTGACGGCCCGGTTTGTCCCGCAGGATGACAAAGCTTTTTTTCATCTGTATCCAAATGCTTTCGCCAAACAGGCAGACCTTGGCACGGCGAACTGGGAGCAGGTGCTTGGCAAGCAGCGAGAGCCAGGCGGCATCACGATTACAGCCGTCAAGGTGGATGGACGGGAGGCCGGCATTCGCTACGAAGGAAAGACGAACACGCTGCTGCGCGTGCCGCTCCCGGCGAAAAAGCCGTCCGCCGAGGCTGTCGTGGAGCTTGGCTTCCGCCTGCAGGTTCCTTACAACAACGGACGGCTCTCCTACCACGACCATGCGATGTGGCTGGGGAACTGGCTGCCGATCTTGGCGGTCAAGGATAGCGGCGGCTGGCGGCTCGACCCATACACGGCGATTGGCGATCCTTTTTACAGTGAAGTGGCGAATTATCATTTGCGCGTTCATTTGCCGGAAGGATATCAACTCGCTACGACGGGGCTGGAGAGTACAGCCGTCATCACGCAGACAAGGCCGCAGCGGCAAAGTATATATGAACTGGATGCATGGAACGTTCGTGATTTTGCCATGGTCGTCATGGACGGCACGTACCAGGCGGTGTCCGGAAAAGTCGGGGAGACTATCGTTCGGACATGGTCGCAGCAGGGCGACGATCCGGCGGCTGTGAAAAGCTTGCACGAGACGGCGATGGAGTCGCTCGACTATTACGGGAAGCAGTTTGGCACCTATCCGTACAAGGAGTACGACGTCGTCAAGACAGGCGGCTTTTTCGGGGGCATGGAGTACCCGAGCCTCGTCTTCATCGAGGAGGAGTTTTTCAATACGGCGGACAACATGGGCGCAGCCGTCGTCGCGCACGAAACGGCCCATCAGTGGTTCTACGGCATCGTCGGCAACGACGAGGTGCGCGAGGCGTGGCTTGACGAGAGCTTGACCGACTACGCGACGATGGCTTTTTTGCAGGAAAAGGACCCGAAGCGATCTCAGGCGTACATCCGGCTGAGACAAGGCCAGTCCCGCGCAGCCGAAGCGTATGCCAAACGAGGGATTTCCGCCGAGACGAGCGTGGCGGCCTTCCCGGACTGGAAAAGCTACAACGAGCTTGTGTACGGGCGCTCCGGCGTCATGTGGTGGACGTTGCGGGAAGCGTGGGGAGCCGAGCGGCTGAATCGGCTTTTGCGGCAGTACGTGAGCGAGCACCAGTACAAGCTGGCGAGCGGCGGCCAGATCAAGAAGCTGGTCTCGGCGGCAGCCGGGGCAGACGCAACGCCGTTTTTCGAATATTGGCTGCATGTGCGGCTGGACTCCGCAGCGGCGGCAAAAGAGTGGCTGGAAAAAGGTAAACACGAATGATGATATCCAACCTATTTTAAAATGTTCGGAAGCGAGGTTGACAGGCAAACTTTCTCCCTGCTACACTGTGTATGTTGATAGCAAACGAGTACGAATAGCCCAGGCGATGAGTACGGCCGCAAAAGCCGTTAGTCGGTTGGGTTTTCTTCTGATGATACAAAACGTAGGGGGCGAATGGTTCATGCTACAGCCTTTGGTGGGCGTCATTATGGGCAGCACGTCAGACTGGGAAACGATGAAGGAAGCATGCGCAATTCTCGATGAGCTCAAGGTACCGTACGAAAAGAAGGTCGTTTCCGCGCACAGAACGCCTGATTTGATGTTTTCGTATGCCGAAAGCGCAAAAAGCCGCGGTCTGGAAGTCATCATTGCGGGAGCGGGGGGCGCAGCCCATTTGCCAGGGATGGTGGCGGCGAAAACGGAGCTGCCTGTAATTGGCGTGCCTGTGAAGTCGTCCAACCTGAACGGATTGGATTCGCTTTTGTCCATCGTGCAAATGCCAGGCGGGGTGCCTGTCGCCACTGTCGCCATCGGCAAGGCGGGCGCGATCAATGCGGGGCTGCTCGCTGCGCAAATTTTGGGGATCAAATATCCGGATGTGCAAGCGCGCTTTGTGGCAAGACGCGATGAGGTGCGCAAAAAAGTGCTGGAGGCTGGCGAACTGGAATGACGACCAAACAGAGCAAGCAAATCAAACCAGGATCGACTCTCGGAATACTCGGCGGCGGACAGCTTGGCCGCATGATCGCCCTCGCTGGACGAGCTATGGGTTATCGCTTTGTGACGATGGACCCGACCGTCGACGCTCCGTGCGGACAAACGGCGGACAAGCAAATTGTCGCCAGCTACGACGACGTGGAAGCAGCGATGCAGCTCGCTTCTGTCAGTGATGTCATTTCCTACGAATTTGAAAATGTGGACGCACAGGTCGCGGAAGTGCTGGAGAGCCATGCCTACGTGCCGCAGGGCAGCCGCCTTTTGCGCATCACACAGAACCGGATTTCCGAAAAGACGGCGATTCGCGAAATCGGGATTCCCGTCGCGCCGTTTCGCGTAGTCGGCAGCTTGCAAGATGTGCAGGCGGCAGTAGCCGAGCTGGGGCTGCCTGCGGTCATGAAAACGGCGACAGGGGGCTACGACGGCAAAGGCCAATGGGTTTTGCGCAGCGAGGACGAGCTGGCGGAGGCGTACGAGACGCTGGCCAAGGCAGGGACAGAGCTGATCGTGGAGCAGTTCGTGCCGTTCCAGATGGAGCTGTCCGTGATCGCGGCGCGCAATCCAGACGGGGAGCTGGCTGTTTTTCCGGCGGCGGAAAACATTCACCGGGAAAACATCCTGCATTTGAGCATCGTGCCAGCCCGCGTTCCGGCGGAAGTAAAGACACGCGCAGAAGAAATCGCCCGCACGATTGTAGAAAAGCTCGACGTCGTGGGACTGATCGCAGTGGAAATGTTTTTGACCGCAGACGGGCAGTTGTACGTCAACGAGCTGGCGCCACGCCCGCACAACTCCGGCCATTACACGATGGACGCTTGTGTGACCTCGCAGTTTGAGCAGCACGTTCGGGCGGTTTGCAACCTGCCATTAGGCTCGACGGAGTTGCTCTCTCCCGTCGTGATGGTTAATATTTTGGGAGAGCACCTGCAGCCTGTCTTGGATCAAATCGACAAGCTGCCGCGCACGGCCAAGCTGCATTTGTACGGAAAAGCGGAAAGCAAGGCGAAGCGGAAGATGGGGCATATCAACGTGCTCGCCCCTACTGTGGAAGAAGCGCTCACCCACATTGATGAGCTGAAAATCTGGACGAATCCATCGGAGGTATAATCATGATCGAACGTTATTCCCGCCCGGAAATGCGCGCCATTTGGACGGAAGAAAACAAATTCAAGGCATGGCTGGAAGTAGAGATTCTCGCGTGTGAAGCATGGTCCAAGCTGGGTGTCATCCCGGAAGAGGACGTGAAAAAGCTGTGGGAAAAAGCCAGCTTTGACATCAAGCGCATCTACGAGATCGAGGAAGAGACGCGTCACGACGTGGTGGCGTTTACCCGCGCGGTATCCGAGACTTTGGGCGAAGAGAAAAAATGGGTGCACTACGGCCTGACCTCTACAGACGTAGTGGACACGGCGCTGTCCTACCTGCTGCGCCAGGCGAACGAAATTTTGGAAAAAGACATCGAGGACTTCATCGCGATTTTGGCGGACAAAGCGCGCGAGCACAAAGATACGGTCTGCATGGGCAGAACGCACGGCGTGCATGCCGAGCCGACGACATTCGGCTTGAAGCTCGCTTTGTGGCACGAAGAAATGAAGCGCAACCTGGCGCGTTTCCGGGCGGCGAAAAAAGAAGTGGCGTACGGCAAAATCTCCGGCGCAGTCGGTACGTATGCGAACATCGACCCGTTCGTGGAAGCGTACGTTTGCGAAAAACTCGGCCTGACTCCGGCTCCGATCTCCACGCAAACGCTGCAACGTGACCGCCACGCCGAATACATGGCGACATTGGCGCTGATCGCAACGTCGCTGGAGAAGTTCGCAACCGAAATCCGCGGCCTGCAAAAGAGCGAAATGCGCGAGGTGGAAGAAGCGTTTGCCAAAGGTCAAAAGGGCTCCTCCGCCATGCCGCACAAGCGCAACCCGATCGGCAGCGAGAACATTTGCGGTCTGGCGCGCGTCATCCGCGGCCATATGCTCACTTCCTATGAAAACGTGTCTCTCTGGCACGAGCGGGATATTTCCCACTCCTCCGCAGAGCGCGTGATTTTGCCAGACGCGACTCAGGCGCTGAACTACATGCTGCGCCGCTTCATGAACATCGTGAAAAACTTGACCGTGTTCCCGGAGAACATGAAGCGCAACATGGACCGTACTTTCGGTCTGATCTACTCCCAGCAAGTGATGCTCAAGCTGATCGAAAAAGGCATGAGCCGCGAGCAAGCATACGACACTGTCCAGCCGCGCGCGATGCAGGCTTGGGAAGAGCAGCGCTCCTTCCGCGCCATTGTGGAGGAGGACGCGACTGTCAGCTCCACGTTGACCAAGGAAGAGCTGGATGAGTGCTTCGATTACCGTTACCACCTGAAGCATGTGGATACGATTTTCCAACGTCTTGGTTTGTTGTAATCCTGCGATTGTTCGCGTGATCCGAGAAACGCTCCCGATGAATGCGGGGGCGTTTTTTTGTTGGGGGCGAGGGCAAGGATGGTTGTTATTCCTCCTATCATTTTTCCTATATAAGTGAGACGACAAATCAGCTACTGATTGGTTGTTAACTTAAAAAGGGTGATGTTAATGGCAATGAAAGTAATTCCTACCGGAACCAGTGAAATGTGATGGAAATCGAGACACTTACGTGCAGCTTAATCCAAATTCGACTGCTCCTGATCGGGTGCAAGCATTTGTAGACACCTTTAAACGTGCAGCGGAGGATGCCAGTGACGAGTGTTATGGTCTTCCGGTTAAACTAATTCTTGCCATGGGGGGGAGAGTCCGGTTGGGCAACTGGACTACCCAGCGGGATAACCAAAACTGGTCTAACATGAAGTATGTCAGTTCTACCAATCCCCCAGGAAACCTCGGTAAAGGTAAAAATGGCTGGGCAGTATTCTGCGGCCGAACTTCACATGCAAAATCGTTTGCCAACTTTTTTATTAAGAATGCTCGTTACTCCGGCTTGATTGACTACTTGCAATTCACTAATAGTCCAAGTCCAACCAAGTGCTTGCGTTTCATTGCAGATGCAGGTTATGGTGGGGCGGATGCTCTTCTACTACGATAAGGTCATAGGTTATTTGGACACGTTGTGCAACAGAAGCGACTTTTGCTAAGCCATGTTAGCTTTAGATCAAAACGGTTGCCTTCAAAGAGGCAGTCGTTTTGATTTTGGATTGGTCATGTCGGTCGAACGCAGTAAAGAGAAGATCAATCTATAATTGAAAGGCAGTGGCAGTCTAAGACTTACCATCTTAAACTGCTACTGCCTTTATTGGATTATAGACCTGTATTAAGCGAGAGGTATAAATCAATCTCTTTTTTCAACCAAGGACCGTATCCGCTGACCTTGAGAACTCGCCATTCATCCAGCTTTTCTGGATTTTGAATGGCTACAAATGCGTCATCAGGGCTCTGTGGATCTACGTAAAGAATAATATCTTTCCTAGGAAATTTGTAATGCCCCCCTTTGTCAAGACACTTTGAGAACGAAAATAAGTTATGTCCTCCCATCTTTTTGAATGGTGGTACA
>NZ_JBYSWV010000063.1:0-19380 GCF_058781555.1 Brevibacillus sp. FW306-2-1A-C05A | reverse complement strand
ATATAACATATTGTATTTTGTGAAGCAATAAAATTATATAATAATAAACTTATATAAAATCTCGTTAGTGTTGGATAAACGACTATACTTGCAGAAAATTGATTTTTCTAAATGTTATTCACAAATTATTAATATCACTTTATTAATATCACTATGCATACATCATTATGGTCCCATTCTGTTGAGGCATAGTACATAAAATGAGTTCCACTAATGATTACTTGCAACGCCAACTGGCTTCGTAAAAAACCACTCGTCAAACTCATTTGAAAGTACATTGTATTTCACAAGCTTATCGAAGTACATTTCTTCATGTCCAATGTTTTTGCGCACCAGAAAAACTATACGATCCTCTAGACTTAGCATTGACGGAACAATATTATCGTTTTCAAATCCCCGTACAGGTAACTACTCTAATCATCATTTCTCCTCCAAATGATAAATTCGACACCTCGTTGGACAATTACACCAACAGTTTCATGCCGATTGAAACCACAGTAAACCTCATTTCAAAACATAAACTGCTGATTTTCAATCGCCCCATAAAAATAGAAAAAAGCCTTGATAGCTCAAGGCTTTTTCATGTATGGCGTCCCCGAGAGGATTCGAACCTCCGACCTACAGTTTAGGAAACCGTTGCTCTATCCTGCTGAGCTACGGGGACATATATCGTTAGTGGCGTGGCAAAAGCATTCGGCTGACGCTTCACCCACCTTCTTATTATATGCACCCGACTACTTTTTGGCAAATCCAGCGGCCATCTTCCCAGCCTACTGCAACACGATTACACCACACGCCGCCACAACCAACAACATCAAGACACTAACACACCTTCCCGGTTACGATTTATCGCCATGCCCATAGCAATTGTACTTGGTTGGGCGCCAGATCACGGGAAGGTTCCAAAAGCGAAATCACCGCCAACGCCAAAAGCCTTGGAATCCCCGAATCCCAAGGCTTTTGGCATCAAAAAATACACCTGCCCAAATCAAACTACTTCCCCTATCCAGCCCACACAAACCGCCAATCCAATCTGGCCAAACAAGCACAGCAACAGCCAGGCCCCCGCTCCACCCAGCACCTACAACCGGCTAACCGGCTCTACCGAATCGCCTTCATAACCCGTTGACGACCAGAAAAAGTAGCAACCTCCGCCACCCCAAGCGCACGAATCGTCTCCAAATTCGCCGCCACATACCTCCCGATATCGTCGGGAAAATGCGCATCCGACGAGAGCGTCAGCGGAACGCCATGCGCCACGAGAACGTCCAGAAAAGCCGGGCTGGGGCACATCTCCTGTACGGGATAGCGGTAATACAGCCCCGCGTTGATCTCCGTCGCCGTATCCGTTTCTTTCAAAGCGGCGGCGATCCTGTGGTAATACGAAACAAGCTCCGACTCCGCAGGGCGATAGGAGAACACTTTCAGATTGTCCAGATGGGCGACAAAGTCGAACAGCCCGCTTTTGACCATGCATTCGACCGTGTGGAAAAAGTCCGCGTATAGCTGCTTCAGGTCATGCTGCTCAAACAGATGGCGCGTCTCGGGATTGTCGAAGCCCCATCCGTGCAAAAAGTGAACAGAGCCGATTACATAATCCCACGAAGCGCCTGTCAGCAAGCACTGCAATTCCGCTTCCCCGCCGACGAAGTAATCCGCTTCGATCCCCAGCCGCAGCTCCACGCCGCTTGCCGCCCAGCGCGGCTTTGCTGCCTCGATGGCGGCGCAAAAGTCGCCGAGGCTCTCGGTACACACTTGATTGAGCCAGGTGCGCTGCAAACGGCCCAAATCAGTGTCGCCAAGCTCCATAAACTGCTCAAAGTACGGACGGGCTTCGCGAAAGCGGTATAAATGATCGACAATCCCCACTTCCTTCAAGCCTTTGTGCAGCGCCTCCCGCAAATACAGATCGAGCCAGGACGGATCGTATGCGCCCAGAGACAAACGGTTATTTAATCGCGCCAGACTGTCCTGCAGCCAGGCGCGGGTATGTCGAGGTTCAGTCAACGGGTAAAAGTAGTCGAGAGCCGCATTGGTACGCTCGAGCCAACGCAACGAATAAGGCCCTTCTTCCAGATGAAGATGGTAGTCGATCAGCATGGGAAGTCTCTCCTTCGCGGATGTTCGCTTATCCATGTGGTTTGCATGCCCGACGAGAGCCATTCATCCGGCATCGGCTGGTCACAGACGACCGCGCTGACATCCGCCCAGCCGCAAATGCGGAAAAATTGCGTTTGGCCGATCTTGGAGGCGTCCCCCAATACGTAGACTTGCTCGGCGCGTTGCACCATCATGGTGGAGCACAACGTTTCTTCCATGTCGTAGTCGGTAAAGCCGTCAGCCGTCATTCCTCCGCAGGAAATAAACGCTTTGTCAAAATGAAAGCGCGAGAGCAGCTCGCACGTAAACGCCCCGGCGACGGATTGTTGCGCGGGATGGGTCAGGCCGCCCAGCATAATTACCTGCCCGTTGAATTGGTTCGCTTCCAACAGCTCGTTTAACAAAGAAGCAGCAGGCAGCGAATTGGTGACAATCGTCAACTGGTTTAGACCCTTGATCGCACGCGCCAGCTCCAGTGTCGTCGTCCCGACGTCGAGCGCGATCGTGTCTCCGTCAGATAAAAGCTCTGCCGCGATTTGCCCGATTTTCGTTTTCGCCGCCTGTTGAATCGCCTGTTTCTTTTCAAAGTGCGGCTCCCGATTCGCCAAATGATAAGGGATGGCTCCTCCGTACACTCGCTTTAGCATGCGCTGCTGTTCCAGTTGGTCCAGATCGCGCCGAATAGTCTCCGGCGTCACTGCCAGGCTTTTGGCCAGATTCATCACCTGAATTTTACCGTGGCGGTTCAGTTCGTCCAAAATCACTTGCTGTCGTTCTTCAGGCAATAGTGTCATAAAGCGGAATCACATCCTTGGGACATAAGTACAATGTTTTGGTTGCGCCTGCCTGCTCCGGCTCATAGGACAGGTGCAGGGAGTCCACCAGCACGGGAACTTCGCCAATGTTCAGCTCGTAACGGGTAACGTTGCCGAGCATGGTTACATGGGCAATATTTCCGGTCAAGCGGATGTCCTCCGCAGCCATCCGCTGTTCGCGAAACGTCTCCGGACGGATGGCGAAGCGTTCGGCTGCCGGAGCGGCCAGATCAGGCGCGATTCGGTTCAACTGCTCGGCGGTCAGTACGTTGTAATTCCCGATAAAACGGGCGACAAATTCCGAGCGTGGCTGGGTGTATATCTCATGCGGACTGCCGTGCTGAACGATTCGTCCGCCATTCATGATGTAGATGCGGTCACTGACAGCCATGGCCTCTTCCTGATCGTGCGTCACCAGCACCGTCGTCATGTTCAGCTCGCGTTGAATCGTGCGCAGTTGCTTTTGCAAATTTTTGCGAATCTGCGCATCCAGCGCACTGAGCGGCTCGTCCAGCAGAAGCACCTTGGGCCGCGTGACCAGAGAACGGGCGAGTGCCACGCGCTGCTGCTGACCGCCAGACAATTCACGCGGATAGTTTTGCTCTTTTCCCGTAAGCCCCACCAGCTCGATCATTTCCTGCACGCGCTGCCGAATGTCCGCCTTCGGGATTTTGTTCATTTCCAGGCCAAAGGCAATGTTTTGACTGACCGTCAGATTGGGAAAAAGCGCATACGATTGGAACACCATGCCGATCTCCCTGTTTTTGGGCGACACGTCTGTCACGTCTTTGCCGTCAATGTAGATCGTGCCCGTATCAGGGGCAGTCAGACCGCTGAGGATGCGGAGCAACGTACTTTTGCCGCACCCGCTGGGGCCAAGCAAGGTAACCAGCTCGCCTTTTTCAATGGCAAGCTCGAGCTGCTTCAGCACGTTTTGGCCGTCAAAGGTTTTGGACAGATGTTCGATTTGGACGTAACTCATCAAGAAACCTCCTTGCGTGCGAAACTTCGGCGCGTGAATTTTACAATCAGCCCGGTGATGACAGCCATCAGGGCAAAATAAGTGACGGTAATCGCGCTGGCGATATGCCCGCTTGTCGATAGCTTGGCGTACAAATACAACTGCAAGGTTTCGAATCTGCCGCCCACCAAAATGTTAATCAGGACAAATTCCCCGAACAAAATAGAGAACGACAAGAGCGCAGACACGAGAATCCCGGACATGATATTCGGAACGATAATCCGCACGAACGCCTGCCAGCGGCTCGCGCCCAGCAGCTCGGCCGCCTCCATCAACGAACGGGCTTGCAGAGCAAGCAGGCTGTTCCGCGTTCCCTGATACAGATACGGCAGAAGACCGACCAGATACGCTCCGGCCGTGATGAAAATCATCGGAACCCCGTTGCCTGAATAAGTGCGAATCAGGCCGACCGCCATAATGACACCCGGAACGGCGTAGGTGAGCATGACAAAAAGCTGAACGAGCCTCTCCAGCCGGGGAGCGTAGACGACGATTGAAAAAACAGCCGGAACGATAATGACGACGGCAGCGACAGTCGTCAGGGAGCTAAGCAAAAAGGAGCGTCCGAATGCCTGCAAAAACCGCGGGTCGCCATACAGCTCCGCGAACCATTTTCCCGTAAGCCCTTCCGGCAAAACCGTGCTGTTCCACTCGGTTGCCAGCGAATACAGCACGGTAGCCGCTACAGGCAAAAACAAATACAGCATGACCAACGCAAACGACAAGGACGGCAAACCAATCCGCTTCAAGACAAATCCCTCCGTATCTTCCGCGTCAGCCACTCGTTCACGAGCAGGGCTGCGGCAAGCGTCAGGCCGAGCAGGACAGCAAGCGCGCTACCAAGCTCGGGTCTGGCAAAAATGTCGCCGGAGACGAGCGCGCCAATCCGAATCGGCACGAGATTGTAGTTGCTCCCGGTGAGCGCGTAAGCCGAAGCATAGGCCCCCATCGCGTTGGCAAACAAAATGCTGAATGTGCCGACGATGCCTGGCAGTAGTACCGGGAAACCGATCCGCAGCCAAAAATTCCAGGGGCTTGCCCCAAGCAGCTCGGCCGCTTCCATCCACTGCTTCTGAATGGCGTGGTACAGAGGATACAGCAGCATCACTGCCAAAGGCAGTTGAAAGTAAATATAAACAAGCGTCAACCCGCTCCACGAATAAAGCGTAAACGATTGTCCGAAATCAATCCCCAGTTGCTTCGCGAGCAAAACAAACAGGCCACTGTTGCCCAACAGGACAATGAAGGCAAAAGCGAGCGGGATACCTGCAAAATTGGAGGTCAGGTTCGTAATGACGAGCACTCGCTGTTGCAGAGACTGCGGGAAGCGGGTAATCGCATAGGTAGCGAAAACAGCAGCGACGATTCCGATGAGCGAAGACAAGAGCGAGATGAGCACGCTGTTTTCAAATGCCTGCAAGTAGTACGGATTGGCAAAAATCTCGCGATAGTGACTGAATGTAAAACCGCCGTCCCCTTCGGCCTGAAAGCTCCCACCGATCATGGAAAGCAACGGGGCGAGCAGAAACAGCGCGATCATCGCAAAAAACGGAATCGTCGTGACCAAAAGCATGCTGACAAATCGTTTCATCGCAAAAGCTCCTTTCTGAGCGGAAAAGACGCCCCCTCAGGGAGACGTCTTGCTCTGCCCGGATACCGTCAATGGCTGCATCGCTTCCGAGGGGGAGATGCCGAGCAGTTGGCAGGCAAACGGAGCCACCTGCAATTGCGGGATCGCCACCTCGCGTATCCCCGGAGATACCCGGTTGCTGATGACAAACAGGGGAACGTCCCGGTCAGCGCTAGACGTACCGCCGTGATTTCCGTCCGCTGTCATTCCATGATCGGCTGTTACGATTATTTGATAGCCCGCGTCGATCCACGCGGGAAGCACGTTTGCCAGGATCGAATCTGCCGCCAGAACGCGGTTGCGATAGCGCGCGGAATCAGCCGTATGCTTGTGGCCGTCATCGTCAATGTTCATGGAGTGGACGTAAAGAAAATCCGGATTGAATCCATGCAACAAAAAGTTGGCGTCGGCAAACAGGTGAGTATCCGGATAGTGATCTTCCCAGTAAAACATCCCGTGTTGTATCGGCTTGTCCGTGTTCAACTGGATGCGGTCGTGAAACGGGCTGAACGGAGCCTTGTTGTACAGCTCGCTCACCCAGCAATAAGCGGCAGCAGCGTTGGACATCCCGTTTTTGCGCGTCAGGTGGAACAGACTCTCCTGATGCGAAAGCCGCACCGCCTGATTGCTGGAAATCCCGTTTTTCCACGCAGGGGTTCCCGTCAAAAGAACCTCGTACAAAGGCCGGGAGAGACTGGGCAATTCCGAGCGCACCTGGAAGCGGGCAGCGAAGCCGTACTCGACCAGATGATGCATGTACCCCATGTGCGAGACAGCCGTGTCGAATCTCAATCCGTCGAGCACAATCATGGCGAGCTTGTTAGCGGACATGGATCAACACCTGCTCTTGCCATAGCTGCGGCAATTTTTTCGCTGTCTCTTCCCATGCATTCAAATCGCCAACCGGACGCGCATTTTTGTACATTTCTTCCGGGAGCAGCTTGGCCTTGGCAGACTCGTCAAGCTTGGCATTCGCGCGAATGGGTCTGGCATAGCCGCGAGCCAGATTGGACTGTCCGGCATCGGAGAGGATGTATTCACGTGCCAGCATCGCGGCGTGCGGATGCTTGGCGTACTTGTTGATAAGCGTAGCGTACCCGCTGCTGACCGATGCTTCTTCCGGGATGATGACGTCAAAGCGGTTTTTGTCGATTTTGTCACGGTAGCCGAGCGCGTTGAAGTCCCACACGATGGCGACTTCGATTTCGCCCTTTTCCAGATTGGCAAGGCTCGGGTCGCTCGTGCTGAGTCGCTTGTTTTTCGCCAGGTCAGCAAAAAAGTCAACGCCGGGCTGAATATTTTTCTCGTCTCCGCCGTGGGCATAGGCGGCGGCCAGAACGGCAAACTGCGCCTGATTCGCTTTCATGACGTCGCCAATCGCGATCTTGTAGCTTCCGCTTTTCAGATCAGCCCACGACTTGGGAGGATTTTGCACTTTGGTCTTGTCGGTGAGAAAAGCGAGCGTTCCAGTATAGCCGAGCACCCAGTGCCCTTCATCGTCCTTTGCCCAGTCGGGAATGTCGTTCCAGTAGGAGGTTTTGTAAGGCAGCGTCAGCCCTTTTTGTTTGGCTAACGGTCCAAATGCGATGCCCACGTCGCCGATATCTGCTGTGGCGTCTTCTTTTTCTGCTTCAAACTTGGCCAATTCCTCTGCGCTCGACATGTCGGTGTCCGTATGCTTCAAGCCGTATTCCTTCTGGAGATTGCCCCATGTCTCTCCCCAGTTTGCCCACGTGTCCGGCATCCCTACAGAGTTGACTTCGCCCTCCTGCTTCGCTTTTTCCACGATTTGCTCCAGGGTCAATTGCGACGTATCCAGAGTAGCGTCTGATTTCGTCTCGGTGGCACATCCGGCAAGCAGTAAAACGGATGTTACGACAGCAACGGTTCGTTTCCAGCCCAACTGGTTCCCTCTCATCTTTTAAGGCCCCTTTTCGTTTTTATTTGTGTTTGATCGTTTTGTTTTTTCGTCTATCATCGTAAACAACCAAAATGAAACTGATATAAATGGGTTGTAAAGAAGCGATTAAGACTCTGTGAAAAAAGAAAAGCGGCCCTCTGCTGCCAGAGAACCGCGTCGCGTCCGAAAAAAAGCGATGATCGTTTTCACTCTTGTTGAAAAACGAAGAAGAACTAGGGGTAGTCGCACCCCTAGTCCGTTTATCGTGCTTCTTCTGTTTAGTTGTGAGCGAACTGCTCTTCTTCTGTAGACCCGGTCAAAGCTGTGGTCGAAGAAGTTCCGCCAGCGATCACTTGCGCTACTTCATCGAAATAGCCAGTGCCAACTTCACGCTGATGGCGAGTCGCGGTATAGCCGTGAACCTCGCTTGCAAATTCAGCCTGCTGCAATTCGGAGTAAGCAGCCATTCCGCGATCGCGGTAGCCGCGCGCCAGCTCGAACATGCCGTAGTTCAGGGCGTGGAAGCCTGCGAGCGTTACGAACTGGAACTTGTAGCCCATCTCTCCCAGCTCCTCCTGGAAGCGAGCGATCGATTCCTCGTCGAGCTTTTTCTTCCAGTTGAAGGACGGGGAGCAGTTGTAGGCAAGCAGCTTGCCTGGATATTGGGCATGGATCGCTTCTGCAAAGCGGCGTGCTTCCTCCAGGTTTGGCTCGGAAGTTTCACACCAGATCAGGTCTGCATACGGAGCGTAAGCGAGTCCGCGGGCAATCGCCGCGTCCAGCCCCCCGCGGAGGCGGAAAAAGCCTTCTGGAGTGCGCTCGCCGGTGAGAAACGGCTGGTCTTGCGGATCGACGTCGCTCGTAATCAGGAAAGCGCCGTTTGCGTCTGTACGCGCTACGATGATGGTCGGAACGCCCATGACGTCAGCAGCCAAGCGAGCGGAAATCAGGTTGCGGACAGCAGCCTGCGTCGGGATCAGCACTTTCCCGCCCATGTGGCCGCATTTTTTCTCGGAAGCGAGCTGGTCTTCAAAATGCACGCCGGCAGCTCCCGCTTCGATCATGCTTTTCATCAGCTCAAACACGTTCAGTGGCCCGCCGAAGCCCGCTTCCGCGTCAGCGACAATCGGAGCAAACCAGTACGTATCTGTACCGCCTTCGGATTGGTCGATCTGGTCTGCACGCTGCAGAGCCTGGTTGATTCTTTTTACGACATGAGGAACGCTGTTTGCCGGGTAGAGGCTTTGATCGGGATACATTTGACCGGAGAGGTTCGCGTCTGCCGCCACTTGCCAGCCGCTCAAGTAAATCGCCTTCAGTCCCGCTTTTACTTGCTGGATGGCCTGATTCCCGGTCAAAGCCCCCAACGCTTTGATGTGATGCTCGGTATGCAGCAGGTTCCACAGTCGCTCCGCACCCAACCGAGCCAACGTATGCTCGATTTGCACAGACCCGCGCAGACGGTAAACGTCCTCAGCCGAATACGTCCGGGTAATTCCCTGGAAACGCTCGGTTTGCCAGCTTTGTTCAATCTGTTGAATCGCTTCCTGCTTTGTTTGTTTGCTCATTTTCTTTTTCCCCCACTCGTTTTTTTATGATTGTTATTAAAGATAGCGATAGCCCGGTACAGTCAGAAAATCTTCGAAGTCGTCCTCTGTCACCAGCTTCAGGAACAGCTCGCCGGCAACCTGAAATTTGCTGTTTTCATAACGCTCCTGGCCAATCGCTTGTTTCAATGCCTGCAATTCCTCGCTCAGCCATTGCTTGACCAGACCCTCGGTGATCTTTCGGCCATCCTGGAGCACACCTTGTCGATGGCGAATCCAGTGCCACACCTGAGCCCGGGAAATTTCCGCGGTCGCCGCATCCTCCATCAGATTGTGGATCGGCACTGCGCCATACCCGCGCAGCCACGCTTCGATGTACTGCAAGCCTACGCTGATGTTGGTGCGCACGCCTTCTTCTGTGATGACGCCCTCTGGTACAGCCAGCAGGTCGCTTGCCGACACCTGCACATCCTCGCGTTTATACCAGATTTGGTTCGGCTCCCTCATCAAACGGTTGAAAACTTCCATCGCCACAGGCACCAGGGCGGGATGGGCTACCCACGTACCGTCGTGTCCGTCGTAGGCTTCCCGCTCCTTGTCAGCGCGTACTTTGGCGAGCGCTTCTTCATTTTTGACCGGGTCGTTTTTCACCGGAATCTGGGCCGCCATCCCGCCGATGCAAGGAGCCTGGCGTTTATGGCACGTTTTCACCGCCAAAGTGGTGTAGGCCCTCATAAACGGAACCGTCATCGTCACTTGCGCCCGGTCAGGGGTGATGACATCCGGCTGATTCCGCAGCTTTTTAATGTAGCTGAAAATGTAATCCCAACGCCCGCAATTCAGGCCTGCACTATGCTCCCGCAGCTCATACAAAATCTCATCCATCTCAAAGGCAGCGAGAATCGTTTCGATCAGAACCGTCGCCCGAATCGTCCCGCGCGGAATATTCAGCTCCTCCTGAGCGAACACAAATACATCGTTCCAGAGGCGCGCTTCCAGGTGGCTTTCCAGCTTCGGCAAGTAGAAGTACGGGGCTGTCTTGTTCGCGATCAAGGCATCGACGTTGTGGTAAAAGTAGAGGCCAAAGTCGAGCAGGCTGCCGGAAATCGGCTTTTGATCGAGAAGGATGTGTTTTTCGTCGAGGTGCCAGCCACGCGGCCGTACGATCAATACCGCTGTCTTCTCATTGAGGGTGTATTGCTTTCCTTCCGGGCTGGTGTATGAGATGTTGCGGCGGACAGCGTCCTTCATGTTGATCTGGCCCTGAATCGTATTTTCCCAAGTAGGCGAGTTTGCGTCCTCAAAGTCTGCCATGAAGAGACGTGCGCCCGAATTGAGTGCGTTGATAACCATTTTGCGGTCGCCGGACGGCCCGGTAATCTCCACTCGGCGATCCAGCAGATCATGCGGAAGCGGAGCTACCGTCCAATCTCCGTTGCGAATCTCGGCTGTTTCCGGCAAAAAGTCGGGCAGTTGCCCCGCATCTATTTTCAATTGGCGTTCCTCGCGAGCGGCAAGCAATTGCTGCCTTCTGTCGCCGAATTTTTGCTCCAGCTTGATGACGAACTGGATCGCTTCCGGTGTGAGAATATCCTCGAAGCCGGAGCGCATCTCGCCGGTAATCTGAATTTCCAGCGGATATGGATTGGTTGGAATCGTAGTCAAACCTGTTCACCTTCCCTTGATAACATCTGAATTATTATGGTACAGATCGAATTTTGCCGAATTATTATAGTACAGAAGGTTCAAAAAAAATGGCTTAATCCTGATATCCGCTGCCACTGCAATGACTGCAGCTCACATGTCCGTCCCCCAAGCAATGATGGCAAGCCGCTCCGTTGTCATCATGACCAACGCCTCCGCATCGTGGGCAATTCTGTTCGCCGTTTCCTTCACACCGATAGCAGTCCATTTCCCATTCCCTCCATATCTGTATTAAAACAATGTTCTTTTGATTTGTTTTTATTATATAACAGAGATTAGTACAGTGCAACACAATTTTCTAAAAATTATAACTGTATTAGAACACATTTTCCAAGCTGCCTTTTCCCCCTGCTCTCTCGCCTTTTCGCCGCCCAAAAAGAAAGCAGCCTCTGATCCAAACAAAGATCAAAGGCTGCTGTGCTTATTTATGGGGTTCTTCCCCCCGCTTATTTCGGCTCGATTTTTGCTACTCCGCCCATGTACGGACGCAGCACTTCCGGAATGGTGATGCTTCCGTCCGCTTCCTGGTAGTTTTCCAAAATCGCCGCTACTGTACGGCCGATGGCGAGGCCCGAGCCGTTCAGTGTATGCACGAATTCCGGCTTCGATTTGGTGTCGCGGCGGAAACGAATATTGGCGCGGCGAGCCTGGAAGTCTTCGAAGTTCGAGCAAGACGAGATTTCGCGGTACGTATTCGAGCTTGGAATCCATACCTCCAGATCGAATTTCTTCGCTGCCGTAAATCCGAGGTCGCCCGTGCACATGCTCATGACACGGTACGGAAGTCCAAGCAGTTGCAGTACCTTCTCTGCGTTTTTCACCAGCTTATCCAGCTCATCATACGAATCTTCCGGTTTGACGAATTTCACCAGCTCCACTTTGTTGAATTGGTGCTGGCGAATCAGCCCGCGTGTATCGCGACCAGCCGATCCCGCTTCCGAACGGAAACAAGCGCTGAAAGCAGCATAGTATCGCGGCAAATCTGCTCCATCCATAATTTCATCCCGGTGCATGTTGGTGACAGGCACCTCTGCGGTAGGAATCAGGAAGTAGTCTGGTCCCTCCAGCTTGAAAGCATCTTCCTCAAACTTCGGCAACTGTCCGGTTCCGGTCATGCTTGCGCGGTTTACGATGTATGGCGGGATGACTTCCTCGTATCCGTGCTCGGTGGCATGCAGGTCCATCATGAAGTTCATCAATGCGCGCTCCAGGCGAGCTCCCAGTCCTTTGTAAAAGACAAAGCGGCTTCCGGTTACTTTTGCAGCCGTCTCAAAATCGAGAATCCCTGCCTGGCTGGCCAGCTCCCAATGCGGTTTGGTCTCGAAGCCAAAGCTGCGCGGCTCGCCCCACGTCCATGCCACCACGTTGTCGTCTTCAGAAGTCCCAATCGGCGTGCTTTCGTGCGGCAGGTTTGGCAAGCTCAGCAAAATGAATTCCAACTGCTCATCCAGCTTGCGCAGCTCTTCGTCCAGCTTCTTGATGCGTTCGTTTACTTCTTTCATTTCCGCGATCAGGTGGTCGGCATTCTCTTTGTTCCGCTTCATGACTGCTACTTGCTCAGACACGGTATTCCGTTTATTTTTCAGCGCCTCTGCTTCCTGAATCACTTGGCGGCGTTTTTCATCGACCTCTGCAAATTGATCCAGAGCGGAAATATCTTCATTGCGATGCGCCAAACGGCGTTTTACTTCCTCCAAATCTTGCCGCAGTACTTTTACGTCCAACATGTTCGAATCCCTCCGAATCCATAATAAAAATGCAAAAAACACCCGTCCCCTAATAAGGGACGAGTGTTGTGTACCCGCGTTGCCACCCTCGTTGATACATGCCCAACCCTGGCGCATCTATCCACTCCATCCGTCATAACGGGACGGTTCCGGGCAAAGTTCATTCCTTTGCCACTCCGAGATGGATTCCCTCACATACCGGATCGGTTCGCACCTACCACCGACTCTCTACACCAGGTTGATGTGAAGTACTTGTTCTCATCATCGCATTCTCATTCATACATACTTCTATTGTTAACTGTACTACAGGTTCTATACGTATGTAAAGGGCGCTCCGCCATCATCTTGTACCAAAAAGAAAAGACCGGCATTTTGTCAATGCCGATCTTTTCATGCAAGCTTGGCTTTTATTAGCTTCTGTATTCTTTCACCATGTCGAGGAAGTATTTGTGCAGTCTTGCATCTTCCGTCAATTCCGGGTGAAAGGCGGCCGCCAGATAGTGGCCTTCTCGTGCTACCACGATCTTTTCTTCGTACTTGGCCAGCACTTCTGCGTTTTCTCCGACTTCCATAATATATGGCGCCCGGATGAACACTGCCGGGTAATCTGCACCCACACCAGCCACAGGCATTGTCACCTCGAAGCTCTCCTTTTGGCGGCCAAACGCGTTGCGTTCCACCTTGATATCCATCAGCCCGAGATGGCAATCATCTTGCCCCTCGATCTGTTTGGCCAAAAGAATCGCGCCTGCGCAAGTGCCGAAGATCGGCTTTCCTGCTTTTCCGAACTCTTGGAGCGCCTCCATGAATCCGTACTTGTGCATCAGCTTGCTGATCGTCGTGCTTTCTCCGCCTGGGAGAACCAATCCGTCCAGCTCGTCCAGTTCTTCCACCTTTTTTACGGGAACGGCTGTCGCCCCTGCTTCTTCCAGCATGCGCAAGTGTTCTGCTACAGCCCCTTGCAAAGCGAGTACACCGATTTTCATTCTGCTCACCTTACCAGCCGCGCTCTTGCATGCGGTCTGCTTCGCGAATTTTGGAAATCTCGATTCCCGTCATGGCGCTTCCCAGACCTTTGGATACGCGAGCGATCAGTTCGTAGTCTGTGTAGTGCGTAGTCGCTTCAACGATCGCGCGGGCGAATTTCTCCGGGTTTTCCGATTTGAAAATCCCCGAGCCGACAAACACGCCGTCAGAACCGAGCTGCATCATCAGCGCCGCGTCTGCCGGAGTCGCTACGCCACCAGCCGCGAAGTTCACTACAGGCAGCTTGCCGGTTTTGTGTACTTGTTCCAGCAGCTCGTATGGGGCACCCAGATTTTTCGCTTCTGCCATCAGCTCATCGTAAGACATCGCTTGCACTTTGCGGATTTGAGCCATCATCGTGCGCATGTGGCGAACGGCTTCTACGATGTTTCCGGTTCCTGGCTCGCCTTTGGTACGAATCATGGACGCCCCTTCACCGATACGGCGAAGAGCTTCGCCCAGATCACGCGCGCCACATACGAACGGCACGGTAAATTCTTTTTTATTGATGTGGTACAAATCATCTGCCGGGGTCAAAACTTCGCTCTCGTCCAGATAGTCGACACCCATCGATTCCAGTACGCGCGCTTCGACAAAGTGTCCGATACGAGCTTTTGCCATAACAGGGATCGAAACAGCGTTCAGTACTTCCTCCACAATGCTGAGATCAGCCATACGAGCTACTCCACCGGCTGCACGAATGTCAGAAGGTACGCGTTCCAATGCCATGACAGCTACGGCACCGGCAGCTTCAGCAATTTTTGCCTGCTCAGCGTTTACGACGTCCATGATGACGCCGCCTTTTTGCATCTCAGCCATACCTTTTTTTACGCGGGACGTTCCTACTTGTACCATGTGAAAATTCCCCCTACATCATGAAGTCAGAACCGTAACTGTTATGCTCTGTTATGGTTCCTTGTTATCGTCATTGTAAACGATAGATGAGGGGGAAAACAACCATTATTTAATTTCCTGTTCCGCTACTGAACAAATTGCTGAAAAATTGAATGATGCTGCGGAAGAACAAACGAATCCAGCTCGCCTCTTCGACTTCCTGGCTGGCTACTATATCTGCGCCTGCTTTTGCCGCGTCTTCCGGCTGCAGGTAGTCGGCGTCTTTCGCTCCTTCTTCTTTCAGTACGAGCTTACCGACCACCTGGCCTTGCTTGATTGGTGCGGTCAGCTCTTGATACGTAACGGTTGGCGTGAATTTTGTCTCTGCTCCGATTTTGGTCAGCATGTTTACTTCGGTGGCAGTTACTGCGGGTACGTTGAGTTCTACTCCGTTCGTTACAGGTGCAGTTTCAAAACCTTTTACAGAAACATTTTTGTCCAATTGCTTCGTTAATTTGAAATTGCTGAATCCATAGTCATAAAGCTTTTTTGTTTCCACGAAGCGTTTTGTTTTGCTGTCTGTTCCCATTACAACAGAAATCAAGCGCATGTTATCACGAACTGCAGTACCAGTAAAGCAATTACCTGCTGCTTGTGTATAACCTGTTTTTAATCCGTCTACACCCGGATAGTAATTGGGGAGGTCAGGCAACATCCAGTTGTTGTTCGCCATTTTCAATTCATTTTTAGAACCGGGACGGAAGGTAAAACGCGGGATCTTCGATACTTCCAACGCTTCCGGGAAATCACGAATCAGGTTTCTGGCGAGGATGGCCGAATCACGAGCGGACATTAGATTTTCCACTTGATCGGTCTTGATGGAGTACGGCCCCAGTTCATTCGCTGGCAAGCCACTGGATGTGACGAAAGAGGTGTTTTTCATACCAAACTCGGCAGCTTTTTTGTTCATCATCTGCACGAAATTCGCTTCATTGCCCGCTATCTTTTCAGCAAGCAGTACAGTTGCGTCGTTGGCAGAAACGACAGCCATGGCATTGTACAGCTCCCTAACCGTGAAGGACTCCCCTAGATTCAGGTACACTCCAGAGGTATCCGAGATTCTTGCCACATAGAAGGCATATTCACTAACAGGTACCTTCTCATCCCAACTGATTTTTTTCTCCTTAACCGCTTCTAGTACAAGGTATTCTGCCATCATCTTGCTCATGCTAGCAGGAGGCAGAGGGGCATCTGGATTCATGCTGTATAGTATTTTTCCTGTCGATGCCTCTAACAGAATGGCAGATTTGGCTGCCAGTTGTAGATCAGTTGCAGGTGCTGCTTCCACCTTCGTCGCTGCTCCTCCCATTCCGGTTGCAAACATTGCGACAGAAAGGATAAAACCTGTCAGTCGTTTTTTCCAAGTAGTTCGCTTCATAGTTTCTTCTCACTCTCCAGTTTCTGTCATTAGTTCATAAGGTAATTGCGCACCAAGTGTAAGTTTAACATACCATTACGATCGCATTGAAGTCCAAATAGGCTCATTAATAGGTAATTGATTGGATATATAATATATAATTGAAACTCAAATATTTTATGGTAAAATTGGAAATATATTGAATGAATCAAGGAGGCTTATCTCATGAAGAAAGTGCTATTTAGTTTTGCTTCACTCGTTCTTGGTTTGGCTGTTATCAATCCAGTCTCTGCTCATGCAACAGTTGAAAAAAGTGATAACGCTTCCCTTGTGGAACAACAAATTAAAAAGGACATTAGTACGATGAGCATTGAGCTTGACTGGAGAGCTTTTAGTGTAACACAGGGAGGCACATATATTGGTCGCGACACCTTCCATCTCTTTGGAAAAGCTAACGCTGGATTATCTGCTTCAAAAAGTAATTGTGACATAACGGTTTACATCGAAAAATTAAGCGAAAATGGCAAAGTAGAAAAAACAATTAAATTAGGCAAATTAGCTGCTCCAAAAGGTAACACTGATTATACAGACCCGGTTTCCGTGGATCCAGGAAACTATCGCCTGAAAATAATAGGAAATATTTCCTCCGAGGGTGAAATTGCTGTTTATAGAAGATAGTGTACGTTCACCGTGGCTTGTATGAATTTTGCTTGCCACTAGTTGCCTTTTAAACTAAACCCCCCTTTCTCTCCAGAAAGGGGGGTAGTTCCTTTTAACCTATGAAATCGAGTAGTTTGGCGATTCCTTCGTAATTTGCACGTCGTGCGGATGGCTTTCGCGCAAGCCCGCACCTGTGATACGGATAAACTGCGAGTTTTGAATCAAGTCTTCAATCGTTTTCGCTCCGCAGTAGCCCATACCTGCGCGCAGCCCGCCAATCAACTGGTAGGTCACGTCTGCCAATGGCCCCTTGTAAGGAACGCGGCCCTCGATTCCTTCTGGAACAAGCTTTTGCTCGTTCTCCTGGAAATAACGGTCCTTGCTGCCCGCTTTCATCGCGCCAATCGAGCCCATTCCGCGGTACACCTTGAAGCGGCGGCCTTGGAAAATCTCGAACTCGCCCGGGCTTTCCTCTGTTCCGGCAAACAGGCTGCCGATCATAATCGCCGAAGCGCCTGCCCCGATTGCTTTTGGCAAATCGCCGGAGTATTTAATGCCGCCGTCGGCAATAATTGGAATATTGTACTCGCGCGCTACTCGGGCGCAATCGTAAATGGCAGTGATTTGCGGAACACCGATACCGGCTACGACGCGGGTCGTGCAAATGGAGCCAGGACCAATCCCGACTTTTACAACGGATGCCCCTGCTTCGATCAAGTCACGGGTAGCTTGTCCAGTCGCAACGTTTCCTGCCACGATGGTCAGGTTTGGATATTCTTTGCGAATCGCTTTTACGGTATCGATGACGCCTTTGGAATGTCCATGCGCTGTGTCGATGACAAGTACATCCACGCCTGCATGTACGAGCGCTGCTGCACGTTCAAACGTATCTGCTGAAACACCTACTGCCGCACCACACAGCAAGCGTCCTTGCGGGTCCTTGGCTGCTTGCGGGTATTGGATCGCCTTTTCAATGTCTTTAATAGTAATGAGTCCACGCAAAATGTTATTTTCATCGACCAGCGGCAGCTTTTCGATTTTATGCTTTTGGAGGATCGCTTCGGCTTGCTGGAGTGTTGTTCCTACTGATGCTGTAACCAGATTGTCTTTTGTCATGACTTCCTTGATCGGTGTCGAGTAGTCATGCACAAAACGCAAGTCGCGGTTGGTCAAAATCCCAATGAGATGCTTTTCTTCATCGACAATCGGCACGCCGGAAATGCGGTATTTGCCCATCAGCGCATCCGCTTCTGCCACGGTGTGATCCTGGGTCAAAGAAAACGGGTTGGTAATGACGCCACTTTCCGAGCGCTTCACGCGGTCTACTTCACTCGCCTGCTGCTCGATCGTCATGTTTTTGTGGATGATACCAATCCCACCTTGACGGGCCATAGCAATCGCCATGGCTGATTCCGTTACCGTGTCCATTCCGGCACTAATCAGAGGGATATTCAGGCGGACAGTCTCGCTCAGTTTTACGCGAACGTCCACATCCCTTGGCAAAACTTCTGATTTTGCTGGAATGAGCAGCACGTCATCAAATGTTAGCCCTTCTTTGACAAATTTATCTTCCCGCACGGTAGAAAGCCCCTCTCGGCAAATATTTTTAAGACAGTTTAACAAACGGCATAATTTACTGTCAAGGAATGAGTGAAATGTTCGGTTATGGAGTTTATTAGACAGATAAATCAAAAAAATTACTAGCAAAAGCAACCAGATCACGAAAGTTATTGAAAGGTGGTTACGATGAATTCTGCCTGGAAAATGTTCCGTTTTTTCGAGACGGAGCCTACTGCCCGTAAATATTTGACGTCCTGCTACGACAGCATGGGCTTGGAGCATGCTGAGCGCCTGGCTTTTCAGCAAAGTTCCCGTTTTCTTTTTTTATGGAAGCAAGCGAGGCAGTTTTATACGACAGCAGCTACTGCGGACTTGTCGATCCAGCCGTTGCTGCTCTTCTATGGATGCTCCCATCTGCTGAAGGGAATGCTTCTTACGCGCGATCCGTCCTATCCGCAAAACAGCCGGGTGCTCCAGCACGGGGTCACCACGCGGAAGCTGAAGCGAAACACCTACTTGCTGCTAGAGGATGAGGTCCGGCCGCAAAAAGAAGGCTTTTTTGCTCTATTGGCCCAGCTTTTTCATCTTTCCCCTATGCAGGATCGCTATTCGATGCACGATTTGTTTGCTTCCATACCGGCAATCAGCGATGTCTACGCCGCTCTGTCCGAAAAGCCGCAGCATTGGCTGCAAGTACACTGGAGCAAAACTCATACAGCCGATCAAGCTTCCTCTGACACCCAATCGTGGGCCGAGATTGCTTTTCCGGAAAAAATGGACGGGCCGTTGGCATACTCAGCGGAAACCTTCGTTCAATACATCAACAGGGTCGCGCCAGATAGCTCGCGTTTACAATTAAGCTGGCGAGAAGGGAATGCAAAGCGAATACTTCTTCCTGAAACTGCTCTGTCCGCACTAGATCAACACCCTTTATTTCGCTGGCAAGAGCACCGGCTTTTCTTTTGGAACGGCTCGTCGGATTCGCTTCCTCTTCCCGAGTGGGCAAGCCACTTCTTGCTGCTGTATTTGCTGAGCATGCTTTGCAGATATGAAACAGAGTGGTGGGGAGAGCTGGTCTTATCCCACGGCGTTGCTGAACGCTATCTTGTGGAGCTTTTTTTGGAGCACCATATGTCTAGCTATCCCACTGTTATTATGAGACAGATCCAGCAAAAAAACTCTTCGCTCCCGCATGGCCTTCCCTTTTGTGACGGCTAAGCTGTGTTCGATTTTCCTTGTGGGTACGTCCTTGTGTTCCAAGGTACACAAAAAAAGCTGCATTCTCCATTACTCGCAAAAGTAATCGGGAATACAGCTTTTCTTCTTATTCCTTCAAAACTGAATACGCATGTTTGCTAAGAGATGTGTGGATAAGTCCTCGACCGATTAGTATTCGTCAGCTCCACGCGTTGCCGCGCTTCCACACCGAACCTATCAAC
>NZ_JBYSWV010000062.1:0-20709 GCF_058781555.1 Brevibacillus sp. FW306-2-1A-C05A | reverse complement strand
CGGTTATTTGGGGGCGGAGCGGTATCGGGTTGTGTAGCTCTGTCGTGGCTGTTTGGGTTCGGATTGAAATTGGCATAGGCTGCTCTGTCGCCGCTATTCGAGTTCGGGGCGGTATTGGCGTGCGCAGCTCTGTTGCGGTTGTCCAGTTTCGGAACGGGATTGGCTTGCGAATCTCTCTCCCCGCTTTTGGCTTCATGAGAAGTATGCGAGATGGAAGAACGCATGCTGCACCAATTGCCAAACAAGAAATGAATCCCGGCTGCAAGTATGCTGGTCAGATTCCTATGATCGGCGCCCCGGCTATCAGAACGGCCACGGGCAAACCCAGGAAGCACCGCCCCCTCATTCCACGCAAAAGCCTCTCGCATGCTTTCCTGCCGGGATGCGCGTCCCCCCTGCTTGCTCAGCTTCTCCGTCTCTTTTATGCGTGTGAGCAGGGGCCTTACCGGAATCCCGGTTGCACTCCCCAAATAGGCTGCCAGCAAGTCCACCTGGTTGAATCCGCGCTCCTGCAGCCGCCTGGCATGAAGCGGGACAGTGGTGATGCAGGCAAAACGGGACGGAGTGTAAAAGCGAAAGGCCGCGATTGCCAAAAGCGTTCCGTAATAGCCAGCCAGGCGCTCATCTCCGCGGTATTTGAACAGGCTGAGCAGACTTTTGCCGTCTTGCTCGTACCGGAGCAGGCTGCGATTTTCCTTCAGGGGCTCGTCCACTTCCCTGACACAGTCGCGACAGCGGCCCTCGCTGCTGTACGGCTCCGCTCGCATGTCCCGCCCGCACTGTCGGCAAAACTGCTCCCCGATGAACGGCAACACTTCAATACAGCTTGCGCAGGCCGGGAGGTCGTGCAGCAAGCGATAGATCGCCGGATAGCTGACGGGACGGGATAGCCAGCTTGCACGCGCGCGGACAACGCCTTCTCTTTTGGGCGTATTTACACGCCCGCCGCAACTGACACATGTACTCCCCCTCATGAGTGCCCCCTTCTTTTTGCAAGCCTGCTCGCCAGTTGATTCATCCGCGTAATTTGCCTGACCGCCAGCTTGGGTGCCAGAGCGCGTTCTGTCTGCAAAAACAACACGGCGCCTGCCGGATCGTCGAACGCTCGGCCCACGCGGCCAGCAATCTGCACCAGAGAAGCTTCGTCAAAGACAGCGGCCTCCGCGCCGACGACAACGACATCGCTCTGTGGAATCGTTACCCCCCGCTCCAAAATCGTCGTCGTCACCATGAGGGTGTAGCGCTTTTGCCGAAAGCCGAGCACCTTTTCCTCGCGCATCAGGTCCGCAGCATGGACACCTGCCATATGCTCGGCACGAGACGGCAGCCACTTTTGCAAATAGGCGAGCACTACCTCCACGTCATCTATGCGCGGAACGAAGACAAAAACTTGCCGTCCTGCCTCCAGCGAACGCTGCACCGCATCTGTCAATGCAGGCACTGCTCGATTCGCCCGAACGCGCTTGTGCAGTCCGCGGACCGTTAGAACCTCGGGAACGGGCAGGGGAAAGCCGTGATAGCGACCCGGCAAAAGGACGTGGGTGGCAGAAAAAAGCGGGTTGGCCGCCGTGCCATGCCGAGTTGAACGAGCGTTTGAAACGAGTCGTTTTTGCAAATAGCGGGGTGGGGTCGCGCTTAAATAAAGCAGCTTCCCCGCTTGATGTACAGCTCTGGCCAGCGCCCGGTAGAGGACGGGATTATTGTGGTACGGAAACGCATCGGCCTCGTCGAGTACGACCAGCAAAAAGCGGCGATAATAGCGTAAAACCTGATGGGTCGTCGCGATCGTAATGTCGCTCTCCTCCCATTTTTCAGCGCTGGCACCGTGGACGGCAATCACCCGCGCGTGGGGGAACACCCGTTGAATGCGAGGAGCCAGTTCCAGCACTACGTCTTTGCGCGGGGTAGCAATCAGCACGCGGCCTCCCGCCGCAAGTCCCTCTGCTACGGAAGGAAACAGCAGCTCGGTTTTGCCTGCTCCGCACACGGCCCAAATCAAAAACTCGGAAAGACCGGGGCGCGGATTCGCTACAAAACGCCGAGCGCGCTCAGCAGCTCTCGCCTGGTCGTCCGAGTAGCTGCCTGTCCACTCCAGCCGCGAAGGCTCCTGGCCTGTGCCCTTGTTGCTCCCGACAGGCAGAGAACCGCCTGCCGCAAGCAAAATATACGGCGTGCAGCACTTGCTCCTGCCCATCCCGAGGCACGTCGTACAGTATGCGCAGCCTTGCCCGCACGTATGGCAGTAGGTCAGCTCAACCTCGCGCCCCGCGCTTCCGCATCGCTCGCACGTCAGTACAAAGCGACTCTGCCGCCAGTTGCTGCACATGTCCATTCGCACTCCGGGAAGCCACCGCGCTCTGCCAGTCAGCACGTACCTGTGCAATACAGCGGCAAGATCATCCACTTCCACTCCGCGTTTCTGCAAAAGCGTCTCGACTTCATCCCAGAAAAGAGCGCGGCCATCCAGCAGTTCTCTCAAGGCAATGTCGTTTCTGTCTGCTGGCTTAGCGGGATAGGGTATAGCTTGCAGCCCATTATCCCGAGACAGGAATGGCTGCCTTGCCTCATGAGCCTGAGATGGAGATCGAGAACTTCTCCTGCTGCAATGGACAGACGTATCCGCGAGCCGATGTTGCAAAAACGGAGAGGCAGTTCTTCCAGAAACATCCACCCTCTCGCTCACACAATGAGCAGACTCGCGACTGAAAAGCTGTTCATCCCGCTCGCCCGCTTGCCTCACTTCCACGCTGCACGCTATCGCCTCCCACGCAAACCACGCTTCATGCTGCACGGATTGGCGCGGGTGTGGCTGATGCTCCCGGCTCCTGTGCCCTGCCTGCCTTCTCTCCACTTCCCGCCCGTATAGCGCGCTCGCCTCCCTGACCTTCGCCACAGCCAGCCCCCGCAGCTCCGCGACCAGCGCATCTGTCAGCTTGCTCCGCTCTCCCACGCGCTTGCGCAACCGTTCGTTTATTTTTTCACGCAAGGAAAAGGCCAAGGCAAGCGACGACGTCTTGCCGATCACATGCAGCACACAGCCCTCCCTCTCCTGCCAAAAAGCCCGATCGACAGAAAAGCTCGGCGTCACATACGTTTGGACTGGCGCCACTGCTTCTGTGCCGCATTTGATATACAGCAAGTACTCGCGCATTTGCCTCCCCCATTTCCGCTTGTGTTTTCTGCCACCATTGTGCAAAAAGACAAGGCAGGCCGGCAAATTTTTTTTGCAGCGAACACAAAAAGGCCGCCGATTTGCTCGACAGCCCTGTACGTTTATTCAATTGCCCGAAAAAATCAGGCTCCTTCCCGCTTCTCCCGCAAGTCAATCACGATCGCTCCCGTCGCCAGCTCAGGCTGGCCGTCTGCCGCGCCAAAGCCGCAGCCGTACGGCTCTCGCGTTAAAATCGCCAGCATCCGGGGCGTATCGTCCGTAGACCCTTCTTCTATCAAGGTAATCCGGACAGGCTTGCCACTCCAGTAGGAGCGAAACAAAAGCTTTCTTACGGCACGCTCCAGCACCTGCTCCGAATTGTGTACCAACAAACGGTAGTGCTCTTGCGGGAGTTCGGTCATGCTGTTCATCCGACTGGTCCATCGCTCAGCTACCATCACCAGCAGTGAGGAGCAGCCAAAAGCCGCCAATAGCCATACAACCAGTTCTTCCATCACGGTCATACCCCCTCCTATACAAAGGTATGCCGAATGGCTTGAACAGGGTGCCAACCGGGCGCGCAGCCTCGCCTTACAGCTTCACCCAGCCGTTTTTGATCGAAATGACAACCGCCTGTGTGCGGTCCTGGACATTCAGCTTTTGCAAAATGCTGCTGACGTGGTTTTTCACTGTCTTTTCGCTGATGAACAAAAATTCTCCGATAGCCCGGTTGCTTTTTCCTTCCGCCATCAACTGCAGCACTTCCCGCTCGCGGCGGGTCAGCGATTCGATCACTTTTGGATCGATCGTTTGCGATTCATCAACAGAGAAGCTGCGCTCTGCCGTACCCTCATTTTCGCTCAGGCGACGGAATTCCTCGATCAGCTTGCCCGTCACCTTCGGGTGTATGTAAGCGCCGCCGCTGGCTACCACGCGTACGGCATCCACCAGATCGCTGGTGCCCATCTCTTTCAGCAGGTAGCCGGACGCGCCGGAACGCAGCGTGCGATATACATAGCCCTCGTCGTCGTGGATCGAGAGCATGATAACTCGCGTGGAGGGACTCACGGAAATGACATTTTCCGCAGCAGAGACGCCATTGATGTTCGGCATGTTGATATCCATCAGCAGAACGTCTGGTTTGTGCTCCTCCGCAAGCAGAGCAGCCTCTCCGCCGTCCGCCCCTTCGCCGACGACCTTGAAGTCCTCTTCCATTTCCAAAATACGCTTAACGCCCTCGCGGAACAATTGGTGGTCGTCCACAATCACGATGCGGAGCTCTTGCTGTCTTTTATCCATGTTTCATCCCCCTGTGTACATAATCTGTATCGGTTCATATTTTTAACGGTATTTGGAAAATTACCTTTGTTCCTTCGCCAGGAGTTGATTGCAGATCCACACTGCCTTCCAGCAGTTGCACGCGCTCACGCATTCCCAAAAGCCCAAAGGAGTTGCCGTTTGCCATGCGCTTTTCCAGATCGAATCCGACTCCATCGTCTTTGACGACGAGACTTAGCGACTCCTGCAGAAACTCCAGCTTCACTTGTACCGAAGAAGCTCCAGCGTGCTTTTCCACGTTGTTCAAGCATTCTTGAACGAGGCGGAAAATCGCAGCTTTGACAGAGCTGCGCAGCGGTGGCTCCACACCAAATACTACCAGATCAATGGAAGCACGGATACGTTCTTCGCACGTCTGGATATATTTTTGCAGAGTGGGCACCAGTCCGAGGTCATCAAGAGCCATTGGGCGAAGGTCAAAAATAATCCGTCTTACGTCAGCCAGGCTCAGGCGAACCATTTCCTTCAGCTCGTGAAGCTCCATTTGCGCTTCCAGAATGCGCTCGTTTTTCAGCATCCGCTCCACGATTTCAGAGCGCAGCACGACGTTTGCCATCGATTGGGCCGGTCCGTCGTGAATCTCGCGTGCGACACGCTTGCGCTCCTCTTCCTGGGCCTGGATGATCTTCAGCCCCATCAATTGAGTCTGTTTGGCCGATTCCAGCGCTTCTCCGATCTTGCTCAGGTCGCCAGTCAAGTAGCCGAGCACGACACTCATCTGGGAAACGAGCTTCTCGGCGCGGTCGATCGTTTCCTCCAGCGTTCGCAACTGTCGCTCCAGGTCGTTGCGACGGCGCTTCAGGTTGTTTTCCCGCTCGCGGTAGATGGACAGCTCCACCTGTATCCGGCTCGCTTCCTCGTAGGCGATGCGAATGTCGTCTTCCGTGTACATGTGGAAGTTGCGGCTTACCTGAACGAGCCTGTTGCGCGACTTTCGATAGGCCAGCTCCAGCGCATCGACCTTTTGGATGACCTTCGAGATTTCCTGCCGAAGCTCGTGCAAGTCAAACTTCAACGAGTTGCCTTGCTGTCTGGCACTTTCGGCTATATCAAAAATTTGGGTTTTACTCGTTTCCACAGTTTCAATGGTTCTCTTAATCACCCCATCCAGCACGCTGATGTCGATCACTTTGTTCATGATTGCTCTCCTTCGAACTCTTTTTTCGCTTTCGTGAACAACTGATGGAGTTTGACCTCATCTACATCTCGCAGGCCCACATCATTTCGTGGAATGGCGAACGGATCTACTCCCCTTTTGACAAAACCGGGTGTAGAAGTAAAGACATATCCGTAGCCTGCCTGTCGCGCTGTCTCCAGTACGATGGGATTCGTGTAGCCAAAAGGCAATGAAATCGTTTTTATCTCCCGGCCCATCCATTTGTTCAAGCCTGCACGAGACATACTGAAATCAACGTAGAGCCGATCCCTGTATTCTTTCTCATTTTCTAGTCGTTGTAAATCCTGCAAATAGACGGGAGCCGTCTCTGGCCCCATCTCTCCCCATTCATTCCGCGCTTCCTCTTCGTGCAGGCTGTACGTATGCGAACCGATATCAGCCAGCCCAGAGTGAAGCATTTCCATGACTTGTTGACGCGTAAGTGGCGTCGTCATGTTCTCCCGTTTTCGATCGGCTACATCTCGCAAGCGCCCTGCGATCACGAAGTTCACTGACGGGTAGCCGTATGTACGTAAGGTGGGAAAAGCCTTCGTGTAATAACTCTCATAGCCGTCGTCAAAGGTAATCAGGACAGCATTTTCGGTCGGCAAGCTCCCTGTATCCACAAAATGCAAAAACTCATCCAACGAGATCGGCTGCAAGTCGTTTTCGTGCAAAAACGACATATGTTTTGCAAATTGCTCAGGCGAAATGACGTAGCGCTGGCCTGATGCATCCGTGACATGGTGATACGTCAGGACGACTACCTGATTGTTATACCACTTTTTCGGCTTTACCGTTGCTTTTTCGTTCTGCGTGACGTTTGGCTCAGCAATTTCTGCCTCGCTTATGCTTATAGACGTATCTACTTGGGGAAAAGGTTGCACTTTTTGCGCATTCTTTTTTGATTGGTAAAATTCACCAATCCCCATTGCAGACATAACCAGTAATAAAGAAATAACAAATACGGTCAGGAAGAGCCTTTTGTTCGGCAAAGAAACCCCTCCTCTACTTCCTCACTAGGAGATTCGACACAGTCCTACATTTTCCCTTCGCTTAAAGCCCACCAATAACTGGAAAATTTTTCCCCGTAATAAAAAAAGAGCCCAGTAGCTTTACCAGGCTCTTTCTTTGTCGTTCTTATTTTGCCAGTTGCGCAGCTTCTTGCTTCAGAACTTCTGCTTTGTCTGTTTGCTCCCAAGGAACATTCAGGTCATTGCGTCCAAAGTGGCCATAAGCCGCTGTTTGTTTGTAGATAGGGCGACGCAGGTCGAGCTGCTTGATGATGCCAGCCGGACGCAGGTCGAAGTGTTTGCGCACCAGTTTCACCAGATCTTCTTCGGAAACGGTTCCTGTACCAAAAGTATCAACAGCGATGGATACAGGCTGCGCTACACCGATTGCGTAAGCCACTTGCACTTCGCATTTGTCAGCCAGGCCAGCAGCCACAATGTTTTTCGCTACGTAACGAGCAGCGTAAGCGCCGGAGCGGTCTACTTTTGTCGGATCTTTACCGGAGAACGCGCCGCCGCCGTGACGAGCGTAGCCACCGTAAGTGTCTACGATGATTTTGCGGCCAGTCAGACCAGCGTCCCCTTGAGGTCCGCCGATTACGAAGCGGCCAGTCGGGTTGATGAAGTATTTGGTGTCAGCGTCCAGCAGCTCAGCCGGAACAACTGGTTTGATAACTTGTTCGATGAGGTCTTGCTTGATTTGCTCCAAGGTAGTCTCAGGAGCGTGTTGAGTCGAAATCACGATGGTGTCGATGCGAACTGGCTTGTCTCCATCGTACTCAACCGTTACTTGCGTTTTGCCGTCAGGACGCAGGTAGGCGAGTGTGCCGTTTTTGCGAACTTCAGTCAAGCGGCGAGCCAGCTTGTGAGACATGCTGATCGGCAGCGGCATCAGCTCAGGTGTTTCGTTGCAAGCAAAGCCGAACATCAGACCTTGGTCACCTGCACCGATCGCTTCGATCTCAGCGTCGGTCATTTTGCCTTCGCGCGCTTCCAAAGCCTGGTCTACGCCGAGAGCGATGTCAGCGGATTGCTCGCCGATCGCAGTGATTACGCCGCAAGTGTCAGCGTCAAAGCCGAACTTCGCACGATCATAACCGATCTCACGGATCGTTTCGCGCACCAGCTTTTGGATGTCCACGTACGTGTTGGTGGTGATTTCACCGGCTACGAGAACCAGCCCGGTAGTTACGGAAGTTTCGCAAGCTACGCGAGCGTTTGGATCCTTGGCCAAAATGGCGTCCAGGATGGAGTCGGAAATTTGGTCACAAATTTTATCCGGATGTCCTTCGGTTACAGACTCAGATGTGAACAGACGACGACCTTTTTGCAAAGCCATGAGAAAATACCTCCTTTGACCTCATACAAATAGTTTGGTAGCCGAGTCAGGATTTTATCGACGTAAACGCAAATAAAAAACCTTTTCCATCTTTTGGAGGAAAAGGTTTGAGCGCTTTTAGCTTCCTTCATCCTCTTATCGGCCAGAACAGATTTCCGTCCTGCTGGTTAGCACCGCTCCAGACGGTTGCCGGGCTTCATAGGGCCAGTCCCTCCGCCTGCTCTGGATAAGAGTATCCATTACGGATTATAGAATAATTGTTTTTTGAGGTGGTGTCAATAGACTTTTGCCAGAGCACCTCTTTGGCCGAAATCGCCCTGTACAAAACGCTGTTGGAATCGCCTGCGGGAAGCGTCTGAGGTGATCGAAGCCGCGTTTTCACAAGGACGATATAGCCATGCCATGCGTCTGTCGAACGCAAAGCGGAAAATTTTTTCTTACACTTGATACGATTTGGCGATTAATACAACAACCTCGGCCCGCGTAGCGCTGCCCTGTGGCTTGAAGAGCGAACCGTATCCGTTTAGCCAGTTTCTTGCCGTCAAAGCGCCGATCGCCGGTGCTGCCCAATGGCCGGCCGGAACATCGCGATAGCTCGGTGCGCTGCTGCTGTTCAGAGCCACGCCCTTCGCCCTGGCGATCATCGCGGCCATTTCCGCCCGCGAAACAGCTTGGTCAGGCTTGATCTGACTGTTTGGATACCCCTTCAAGACTCCGAGCTGATAAGCCACTCCAAGGGTGTTGTACGCCCAGTGCTTTTTTGGCAAATCAGAAAACACTTCCCGTCCGGAATACGCGCTGGCTACCTTCGAGCCGGTCGCGCGCATCGCCTGCAGCAGCATTGTGGCAAACTGCGCACGAGTTACTGCCTCGTTAGGCTTGAACGTCGCATCGCCGAAGCCTTGGACAATTCTTTTGGAGCTCAGCCTGGCGATCTCTGTGCGCGCCCAATGGTCGGAAATATCCCGATACCCCGAAACGAGGGGCTGCTGCGTGACTGTCAATTTGTACGCATCGTACTTGAACGGAATGCCGCTGTTCAGGCGCACGTAATACTTGCCTTTTGGCAACCGCAGGCTGAAAATCTCGCTGCCCCGATCGGACAGCTCAGCCACTTCGTTTGTCGAAGCTAGCGCGTAGTTCATGTTTTTCTCGCTGTAAAGAGCGATGCGAAAACCGCTGGATACCGGAATAAACGGGGCTCGAATCGTGACGTACGAGTCTGTATTGAGCGTAAATTGAAACCAGTCTGCATCCGAAGCCGTCGGAATCGTTCCGGTCATGACCCCTCCAGCGGCTAGCGGCGACGCCCTGCTGTACGTATCATTCGGCTCGTTCAAATCTTTTTTCAGCGGGGTGAACCCGAGATCCAGGCGATATTCGCCGTTCACCGCATTTTGCTGATACTCGCTGACCCGAATGTAGTATTTTCCCGGGGAGACTTCCTTGCTCGCACGCTCGGACGGATTATCGCGGTCGACGTTGTCGTAGAGCGGGTCCCAAACCGTATTTTTTCCGGTTTCCTGCTTTCCTATGGCAAGCACCAGGTCCACCCGCTTGTTGTCGGGAGTCACCGTCACATCCATATGCCCGTATTCGCGGACGTAGTAGGAGAACCAGTCCTGGTCGCCCTCCTGGTGGAAGTTGCCTGTGACGCTGATCTGGTTGCCTACCAGCGGCCTTGCCGTCGCCATCGTATCGTTTGGCTCATTGCGGTCCGGGTTGATCGTGAACTTGCTCGTCAGCACGTAGGCAAACGAGTTGACGCCGCCGTTTCGCATCAGCTTGATGTTCATCCTGCCCGCTTTTGCCGGGACGGTAACGGTATCCCCGTTTCCAAAATACTGCGTAATCGGCGTTCGGTTTTCCGGGTAAAAGGTAGCCGCCATGGCGGAGGATACCCCGGAGTTAATCGTCGCCGTAAAGCTGACTTTTCCGTCATACGGCACATCCATTTTAAACCAGTCTACCGTGTCGTTTGGCCCCAGGTTGCCGCGTATTTGCTGTTCGATAGGGAATGCTTTGGCTCGCTGCAAAGAGTTGTTCGGCTCCAAAAAGTCGCCGGAGAGCGCGCTGCGCACTGCCTTGTTCACGTCCAGCAATCCGTAGCCTGTTTGCCGGTCCCAGCCGCTCTCGCCGAGGTCTGTAGCCGTCTGGTAAAGCATTTGCCTCACATCCAGCGCCGTCAGCTTTGGATAGCGGGCCAAAATCAGGGCCGCCGCTCCCGCTACTTGAGGCGCTGCCGCTGACGTACCGGAAAACGATCCGTACTTTCCGCCCAGCTTCGTCGTATATACGTTAAGCCCCGGCGCCACAATGTTTAACTCAGGCCCCGTATTCGATTGATAAATCGCCTGGTTTTTCCCATTCACGGCCCCAACCGCAACGACTGTCGGGTAGGCAGCCGGATAGGCGACGCGGCTTGCTTCGTTTCCGCTGGCAGCGACGAGGACGGCTCCGCTTCTCTCCGCACGGTCAATGGCCTCTTTCAAGGAGCGGGAATAGGACAGGCTGCTGAACGACATCAGGATAACTTTGGCTCCCCTGTCGAGCGCTGTATTGATCCCCTTCGCAATCATGTCCACATTCGTCACTGCATCTTTGTTCAAAATTTTGATCGGCAAAATCCGGGCGTTCCAGACTACCCCTGATACCCCGATCCCGTTGTTGCCTTTTGCAGCGAGAACCCCGATGACTTCTGTCCCGTGCCCGTTGTCATCCTGCGCCGATTTCCCCGGGTTGACCAGATTGACACCCGGCAGCAGATTCCCTTTCAAGTCAGGGTGATTGTAGTCCGCTCCGGAATCGAGCACGGCAATCGTAATCGCCTGGTTGCTGTTGACTACAGGCCACGCCTTGTCGGCCTTGATCTGGCTGATGTGCAACTGATTGCTCAGATAGCTGTCATTGGAAGCAGGCGCGGCAGCGAGTGCAGGCCGCACGCCCAGCGGTACAAGCGTGAGCAGCATCGCAACTGACACGGCTATTTGAATCGATTTTTTCATAAACACAGTCCTTCCTTACTTTCCCCTGCAACTAGCGCAGCAAGAAAACCTCTATCGCCGCCCGCTCAAACAAAGGGGCATGCGCTGTCGTGGAAGGTTTTCTTAACGTATCGAAATGAATAAATGTTCGCGCTTATCCATTTCAGTACGTTCAAAAAGGTATTCAAGTATTATGCTTCTCGTCCTAGCATAGCGGATAAAAAGGGCGAAAAGCAACCCTGTTTCCCCAAGATTTGGAACGTTATGGCAGGAGAAAAACCCTTTTCACCATTGGCAAAAAGGGTTCATCCATTACTGCAGCAGGCCTTTGTTGTCTTCGGTAGCAGGCTCTACATATGCTTTTTCTTTTTTGCGTTGACGCGCCTGCGGAATGTAGGCACTCAGTTCGTCCGGGTTTACTTCTGCTTTTTTAATCGAAGAAGACGGGATATCAAACGCCCAGATGCGCTGACTGTTTGCTTCCACCTTCATGTTTTCGAGCGTGTAGCTGACGCGGGCAACCGCATCGCCTTCCTTGTCGTGAACGATGATCGGCACCTCGGTAAACTCCAGGCGCTTCTCCAGTCCGTTGCGGAATACGACGACAACCTTCAGGCCGTTATCATCGGTAGGCTTGATATCGAGGACCTGCAAATCTACCTTTCCTTTTTCCACCGGAGCTTCCTCCGCCGCTTTTTGCGTATAGTGGCTTTGTTCGTCCGCACTCAGGCCCATATTCAGCTCCTGGGTCTCCTCGATGCGGCGTTTTTCCGGCTTTTTATAGGTCAGAGTCAGCGGCACTTCCTTCTCAGGAATGCGGTCGAACTCTTCCCAGCGGAACATAAATTCCATCGGACGGCTGGCCATGTGGCCCACAGGACCGTTTGCCATCAAGTCAAACGTCTTTCTCGCCACCTCTTCGCCGTCAGCAGTCACGAGGGTCAGCGGCAGCTTTTGCAACAGCACGTTGCGGTTTGTCGCGTTGCGAATGTACGTCAGCACCAGGTAGCCTTCATCTGTCACCTGTGTGTAGAACGGAATAATGCCGACCTCGTCGCGAACGACCGGAGGCAGCTCATCGTGGACGTACTGCAGCAGCTCCTGCTCCGCCTCCTCCAGTTGATTGTCCCAAGGACCGTTCATCGTCAGAAACAGCTCTTTGGCCTCAACCCGGTTCGCCGATTGCTGCGGGTTGTCGATCCCCGACACCCCCAGGTAAAACTCTTTATGCAAATGCTCATGAATATCTTCACGTACTTGCTCCAGGCTTTCCTTGGAGCCAAACCAGTTCTCCAATAACCAACTCATATGTCAACCTCCTCCTGATTTCTGCGATCGAGAGCTCTTGCGCCTATTCTACGTCAAGAACCCATCTGCGCAGATTGGCATCCGGTTTTTTCACGAACTCCGGCGGGAACACGATCAGCCACGGACGGCTGTTCCCCGGCTTCACGCGAATCTTGCTGGCATCCACAACGCCTCGCGCCACGACATCGCCGTCCGTATCGGAAATCGTGATTTTCAGCTTGTCAGGACGATAATCCGTAGACAGGCCGTTGCGGAACAGCAATGCGGCAACCAGTTGCCCTTCTTTCGTTTTCCCGATATCAAACCCGGTAATTTGCACCGAGTTGACCGGAATCGGCGGCAAAGAGTACGCGAGCGACTCCAGACGGTCTTTTTGACGCTGTGTCATGCGTCTTTCCATTTCCGGGTCCAGCTCCAGCGTACTTGGCCAGATGTGCGATCTTTTTCCTGCTTTCATCACGACTTTCCAGCGGCTGAACATGAAGTTGTCGTGCAGGTAGCTCTCTTCCGGGAACAGCACTTCCCACGGACGGCTTGTATGCGGAGGAATAGCGCCCATATCAGACAGGTCGACTCTCATCCGCGCGAACGGCTTGTCGTCCAAGTAAATAGCCAGACCGATGTTTTTGAAGCGCACAGGCTTATCTGTCGCATTGCGGAAAAACATCGTCACGGTCATGCCGTTCGGCTGGGGAATCATGCTGAAGCCCGTTACGCTAATCAAGCCTCGTGCCATCTCAGGCAGTTCTGCTTGCAAGAATCGCAGCGTATATTTTTTCTCCGCATCCAGCTCCTGCTCCCACATCGGATGCAGGGACAGCTCTGTGCGCACTCTGTCAGGCTTGCCGGAAGTGCTCGCTGCGGGCTGGTTTTCCACTTCTACTTCCGTATCTTTCAACTCCGCAATGTCAATCGCAGACTCTTCCTGAATCTCTTTTTTCAAATCCTCCAGGGCCTTGTCACCCTGCTGTTTTCCAAACAAATTTTTCACAAAAGAAAACATGTGTTACCTCCTCACACGTCCGGGCCCGAACGAAGTTTCTCTCTCCTCATGATATACATTTCCCCATCGCCCATGCAAACCAGACTCTCTACGCTTGCTGCGGAACACTCACTTTCCAGCGCGACAGGTCCGGCTGCTCCACCAAAATACTTTCCGGAGGGTAAATAAACAGCCACGGCTTGCTCGTATTGGCATTCACGGTCAAACTGCCAAGCTCAAACATTCCTTCTGCCACCTTTGCCCCTGTCGCATCGTAGAGAGCGAGCGGCAGCTTTTCAAAGGAGAGCGACTGCGTAGAGCCGTTGCGGATCAACAGCATGACGTGAAGGGCTCCTTCCGGGGAGCGACGAATTTGCACACTCTGGATATTCACTTCTCCCTCTTTTAAGGCAGGGAGATTTTTCGCCAGTTCGATCAAGGAGTTTTTCTGCGCATCCGACAGCGCCTTGATCCACGACTCTTCCAGCTCCAACTGTTGCGGCAGCACCATTTTTTTCTGCGCCATCTCGAATGCGACCTTCCAGTTAGCCAAAAGCACGTTTACCTCCAGGAAGTGCTCGCGTGAAAATACAAACGACCACGGTCTGGCTGATCGCGGCGGAATTTCCCCTATCTCGCTCAAGTCAAACGCTTGGCGGGTAAACAACTGCTGATCCCCGAACAATACCACCAGCGTCATTTCCTTCAGGCGGATTGGACGGTCCGAGCTGTTGCGGATAAACGCCGTCACTTCGATTCCATCATCATGCGGAACAAGCGCTGTTCCTGCGAGGGAGATATTCCCTTCCGGCAGCGGTTCCAGCTCCTGAGCCATAAAGGAAAGCGCGTATTTCTCCTGCGTACTCAGCTTCGCTTCCCACGATTCATGCAAGGACAGCGTTGTTACGACGCCGGCAGATGCCTCTTTTTGTTTTTGTGCTTCCTGATGAGACTGTTCGGTATCAGAAGCGGACAAAATGGATTCCTCCTGAACCTGCTCTCGCACCTCTTTGGTGGTAGGTGTCTTCCCCATTAAATTCTTCAAGAAGGATAACATAGCACCGCTCCCAACTTTTCTCTACATCTATATAGAGTTTGCGTTCGTCATTCACTATAGCATAGTGACATCCTTTTGCAACATAGAAAACTTGGCATTCTCCCGCCTGTTACGGCCTTTTGATCGAGAATGCACGGTGTGGCAGCCAGCCGGCTGACCTGTCTGCGTCAGAGACGGGTAATATTTGTAAGGATACCTGTAGGCATTAGGGATGTCAAGGAATGGAAGGGTGCCTCTTCTCCCCGATTAAACTTCCATTTGGTGAGAAAGTTTACATTATAATTCGTTGTTGATAAAATAGAAGTGTCTAAACAAATAACTTGGGGAATATCTTTTGAGCCAACTGACCGTTTCAGTTGGTTCTTTTTTGTAAAATCGTTGAAAAATACTGACAATTCCACTGACAACAGATTAAAAAATTCATAATTGGGCAAACTGTGGAGTAACAACTATACACAAATGCTCTGACGTCGTGTTCCGCCCTTTTTTTATCGGCAAGACGACCAAGGCGTATCTCGTGTTCATCAGCGGCCTCTGCACCGCCCAGGACGTCGACCAGCAGGTGCTGATGCCGCTCATGCACGTGACAGAAAGCGATTTTCCCGATCTCGGAAGGATGGCCGAGCAAGTGCCTATATGGAGGGACTTGTCGACTACACTCTTGTCGAAGAAGTGACCGCCCGGCTAAAACGGATCAAGATCGACGGAGTTTTGGAGAGCGGATATATAGAAGAAATGATTGAGGACAACCCCGCCTCGCCCTTTCCGCAATTAAAAGATACCGAACGGCCAGACACAGCCTGTTCGGCCTTGCTGGAGGGCAGAGTTGTCATTTTGATCGACGGGACACCGTTTGTCCTCATTGCGCCGATCACCTTTTTCGCCCTGTTTCAAGCGGCGGAGGATTATTACCAGCGCTTCGTCATCGGTTCGGCGATTCGCTGGCTGCGCTACCTGTTTCTCGGGATTTCGCTCCAATCTGAACATGAGCAGTCCCGAGCTGGTCAAACTCGTGGATCGAGGCGTTTATCCGCCGTCCCGGTTTGGTCACGGTTCCAGGCGGCATACCGGAAGATGAGGTGAGACAAAAGTGAGATGGGGCGTCACAATAGGCGTTACGGTGCTTGTGATTTTGATTGTCCTCTTTGAACTGCCTGCCCTGAGACAGAAACCGCTGAGAGACAAAATCGCTTTTTTCTCGCTCTTGTTGTGCGGATGGGCGCTGGCTCAATTCGATTTGCCCAATATGGCAGGACCGATTACATGGCTGAATACACTGTTCAAGCCTTTGGAAAAATGGATGGAAAAATAATCGACGGGTACTACGTTTAGCCAGAGGTGAACATTCATGCTTGAAAAAGGAAAAATATCTGCGTTTCGACATGACTTCGCTCCCCTACTACGGCTTCTTGATGCAAGTCGTGCTGCCGCTCCTGCTGCTGCTGATTGCGGCCACGCGAAAAAAGGAGCGAGTGCGAATGAAGCTGCCTAGCTTTTGAGCAACGCTAAAAAAGCTGGCTCAAAACCGGGGCAGACCTAATAAAATAGAACTATTCAGACAATTAGTAACAAGTTTATCCACAGAGTGTGGATAACTTCTTCCTGCTTTATGTGTGTAACTGGAGGCATTTTTGATATTTCACAATGTACTCGTCCAATTGTTGCGACATATCGATCACAGTCGGATGCAGAAAACTACCTTTTTCCAAGACCAACTCAGACAACTCTTTACGCATGGTCTCGATACGCTGCAGAAGATCTGTTGTATGATCCATGGTAATTCCTCCAGAAACAATTAGATCATAAGTAATAGGATTATTATACCGCCCGAACATTCGTATATATAAGAAAAAAAGAATGAACTTATATGTGAATGATTTTCTCGACGCTGCTGCCGACAACTCCCAGCAAATTTGTCAGGTCGCGGATTTCATACGTCGGCGTGATCCCCAGATGGTTTTCCTTGCCGTGCGGATTGTACCAGCATGTATCAATCCCGTAGTTGTGTCCTCCTTGAATATCGGACGTTAACGAATCGCCTACCATCAGGACTTTTTTCTTATCCGTTAGCGCCAGCCGGGAAAACGCATAATCGAAAATTCTTTGGTCGGGCTTCTGGAACCCGGCCTCCTGGGAAATGATGATCTGTTCGAATGCGTCTTGCAGCGGAGACAATCGGATTCGCGACGTCTGCACCTCGGCAAACCCGTTTGTGATGATCGCCAGCCTACAGTCGGCGAGACGGCTGCATACGTCTACCGCTCCTGGCAGCAGATGCACTTCCTGCCCCAGATTCCCAAGGTAAAGCCGGTTAAACGCTTCCGCATCCCCGGAAAGCTCATGAGCCGCAAACAGCCGCTTGAATCGCTCCACCCCAAGCTCCGCGAGCGTAATGCCGCCCTGCTCCAGCTCGCGCCACAAGCCTTTGTTAATCTCGCGGTAGGCCGCTTCGTAATCGGTCATGCCTTCTGGCCACCCAAACTCGCGAAAAGCTTTGTCCAACGCATTTTTTTCCGATAAGTCAAAATCCATCAGCGTATCGTCCACATCAAAGAAAATCACGTCGTATTTCACTGCTCTCTCCACCCGTTTCCGTCTCCAGCGAGCCCGTTTATTTTTTCCTCAAACAATCTGTACTCGTATTATAACAGATTCACATAACGGTCAGCCCATCGACTGGAAAGATCGGAAGAAACAAGAAAGAGCCTGCCCTCCGCCGACAGACTCTGTGCAAACAAGCGAGCGCGCTCACTCATGTGAAGCGCTGCGTCTTGTACCACTTTCTTTTTCTTCTCGTCACCTTGTCCATCAACAACCCGAAAAACGCTTGGACAGAGATGATAATAAACAACTGCGCATACGTGAAATACGAGAGGCAGGACAAGACGAAGTTTCTCGTCGTGCTCTGGCCGATGTCCGAGGCCAGCGCGAGGTTGATTTGCAGCACGTACAAGTAATACATCAGCGCCCAGGCGACTACCAGATAGACGTAGATGTCTTCGGCAAACTGGAACGGCGAAACCACTTCGGGATGAAACAAGGAAATGATTTTGTAGACGAGATTGGTCACAAAAATAATATCCGAAACGATAATGGCTACCATGAACCAGAAGTAGCTGGCTGCGTAATACAAAAGCTTCAGCTTGATCCGCCAGCTCGTCCCGTCGAACAAATGCGTGATGTTCCCGAAAATGGACTGATAGTTGCCCATCGCCCACCGCTTGCGCTGCTTGATGTAGACGCCGAGCTTCTCCGGCTCCTGCTGGTAGGCCTCTGCCCGCGGCGCAAGCGCGATCAGTTGCCCCCGCTTCAATATTTCAAAGGAAATCGCCGTATCCTCCGTCAGCGACTCCTCGTCCCAGCCGCCAACCTCCTCGATCAGCGAGCGCTTGACGATGAAATTCGTCCCCGGAATCGAGCCAAGCTGAAAAAGCTCCCACAGCCCCGTATGGTAGACGCGATGCATAGTGACCAATTCCAAGTTAATGCATTGGGTGAGAAAATTTTGGTCGCGATTGCGCGCCTTGTTGCGACCGAACACCGCTCCGTACCGCTCTGGCTGCTCCATCGCCTTTTGCATTAAAAAAGCCAACGCGTTTTTCTCCGGTGCAGCATCGGCATCGTAAATGCAAAGCCATTCGCCAGTAGCCAGCCGCAACGCGTCATTCAACGCGCCGGATTTCCCCCCGGTGCCCGTCCGCTCCATCACCTGCAAATGATGTTGCGCAAATTCCGGTCTGGCGTGCACCGCCCGCACCATCTCTGCCGTGCGGTCCGTACAGTTGTCGGCGATGACGATCACCTGCAGCTTCTCGACCGGATAGTTCAACTGCAAAATATGCTCCACTGTCGCGGAAATGACCAGCTCCTCGTTATGCGCCGGCACCAATACCGTCACGGTAGGATATGATTCCATATTCGCCGGAATCACCAATTCCTTTTTACTTTGCCGAAAAACAAAGCGGATTGCCCCCAGCATAATGACAGCCGACTCAAACACCGCGATCCAAATACTGATAATCGCGAGCAGCAACAACAGTTCAGCCACTGATTTTCCTCCGATCGTATTTTTTGCTCACTCTGTCGCGAAAAACGAAAGTAGCGACCGTCAGAAAAAGAATGGCTACGGTAAAAATAACGCTGACCGCTATGCACAAGGGGATAAACCAGCTCGTGTACGACATCGGAAGCCCCCCTTTCCCCTCCTAGCTTGCTAGCCATGCTTAAATGTATTCACCGATCAGATCCAGCTCTGCGTTCCGTTCGAGCGCCGCGATCACGTTGTCGATTTGTTCATACTGGCTAAACTGGTCTTTTTGGAACACAAGCGCTCCCGAGCGAATGACCAGCTCCAGCGGCCGCCCTTTTTTATCGGTAAACGACACGTCCATCATCGCGTTTTTAATCCGGCCCGTCAGCCGTTGCAAATAGTCTTTGTTCGTCATCGGCAACAAAATGACAAACCGCCCTTCATCGAGCGAAAACTTGTAATCTTCGAAGCGAATCTGCTTTTGAATCGTATTCGACAATTCCAGCAACAACTGCGCATACCGCTCCGAGCCGAGCGCTTCCTGGACGAGCGGCAAAAACTCGATTTTGAACATCGCCATGCAAAAGCTGTATTTATCCTCATAGCGTTTGGCCAGATTGGACTGCTTGACTACCGTCTCCGCCAGAGCCTCTTTGTTGCCCAGCGTCGTGTCGAGATCAATAATCGGATTGATCTCCTTCAGCTCCTCTAGCCGTTCCACAATGCGTTTGCTGCGAATCAAATACGACCTGATAAACGCCGCAACCAGCACATTCGCCGGAATCACCAGCATCCAGGCGTAAACGATGACACTGGATTCCGCATAGGTAGCCAGCCAGACCATATAGCTGACCATATAGACGAATATGAGAACAACCGATACCCCCATCGGCACCGTAAAGCCAAGCAAGAGCGCCAGCAGGATCGCCATGCTGAGAACAAACTCGGTCAAGGTGTACGCTTGCTTCCAATAAACTTGCACGTAAACCAGCGCTTCCTGGAATGCCGTGAGCAGGAACAGGATGGCATACCCGATCTCCATCTTGCGCGTCGGAGAATTGTTGTTCATGATTCAGCTCCTTTCATAGATTTTTCCGCTCCCATCAGTCCAGGTAGCTTCGCATCGCCTCCTCTGCCAAAAGCGGAAACAGATTGTCGAAGATGTGCGTGTTGTCGTTAAAAACATATCCGCCAACATAACGGGCATCCTCGCTGCGCAGCTTCACCATCCGCTCATACAGCTCGCGGGCCCAGTCCGGGTCGTCCTGCTTCAGAGCAAGCAAAATAGCAAGCCCATAGACCGCCGGAGATTCGTAGGAGACGGCAGGCGTCCTGCTTAAACGGTCGTAGCGCCCTGGCAATTGCTTACGCTGCGCAAATTCCTTTTTCAAAAAGCCGACCAGCGCCTCCGACCTCTCCCCGATCTCCGCCCGATGCAGCGCGACGATCAGTTGGTCGATCAAATTGATCGAGTCATCATAGCTGTACACTTGTTTCTCTACGTGGAATATTTTAGGATAAAACAATCCGTCCTCTGGCATATTCCGCATAAGGTCCCGGTAGCGGTTGTACATATCCGCGTCGATCATCCCGTGATCGGCCATCCTTTTGAGGGCAGACATGTCGACGTAGGCGAGGCTGAGCGTGTGTGGAGACTCCTTTTTTGCGAAGTCATGGAAGTCAACGAGATATCCGTTTTGTATAGACGAGGCAAGCAAGGTTTCTGTTACAGCGTTTGCTGTCTTGTTGTACGCTTCTTTTTCCCATTTGTCAGCCGCCTGCCACAGCGCGTCCACGATCCGCAAATCATCCCCAAGCGCGTTCGTCGTCACATGCGACTGACCATCTGCTGACAGCTTCCAGTACAAATACGTTTGCGGCGAGAGAAAGTACCGATGCAACACCTGATAGCTGCTGTCAAACAGCTTCTGATCGTCCCTCGCCAGCGCATACTGCATCCAGAGGCCAAGCGATTCCGCCAACGCCTCTCTCCCGGCCACGATGTCCGCCGTCTCCGCAGGAGCGTCCAGCAGATAAGTAGCCAGCGTCCCGTTCGGATTGGTCATGTGCTCGACAATAAACTTCTCCGTCGGCGACGGCACCTGCTTTTCCAACATGAAGAAATAGAGGCAGCCAGACACAGCCAGCATCGACACGCCTGCGAAAAGCAGCTTTGCTTTTTTGTTGAGAAAATCACTTTGCAAGTGGGCATCATTCCTGTCGAGTGGAAAAACGAAGAATCAGATGGATAATTTTACATTTATTTACTAAGTCATTTATATACAAAAAAGTATAATACAAGCGGTGATTAGCGTCTATTTATATTGATTTGAAAAATATGTATGTGGGGG